>CAKZZK010000189.1 GCA_937885235.1 uncultured Treponema sp. | reverse complement strand
TTTTCGTCTGTTTTCCAATGGGTTTATCCCTTGTAGCGACTTTTGAAACTGGCTCGATACAAAGTCGAAGGAATCAAGGACGGCCCCCTCACCGAGCAACACTGTCTCTGGTCCCAGATCAAAGCTTTTCCCTGTTGATTCCTGCGTTTCCTTTAACGCATCTTCCACGAGTGATTTGATTTTTTCTTTCATTTTAAAACCTCCGTCGGTTTGTGTGTATTGATATAGGGAATGATATACGTTTCCTTTATGTACTGCGTCCATGCAGCATTGCCAGCGTTGTTCATGTGAGCAGCATCAACAAAGAAATTGTTATCGAAATAAGTAAATTTTGAAGGACAGGTCAAGTCAAAATCAGACTTGAACGAGTTAAAGAATGCAAAGTATTCCTGCTCAAAACTGTCAAGTATCTTCTCCTCACACATTTGCGGGAGCGGACTTTGTTCAATGATAACGCGAATACCATATTCTCTGCATAATTCTAAAACTTTACGAAAGTATGCAGTTTGCATTGGCTGTGCAGAAAATGACGGTTGATTTACATAAGCTTCTCTTGGATTAATTCCATCACCACAAAAATGGCTACCCTTGCTTTGCTCATAAAAATGGTATGCATCAACATTTCCTTTGTAGCGCCGAACAAATCTAGCGTTGTTCATTGCGGGGAGGTATTTTGGAGGATAGAATATCGCAGCTTTGAGTAGCTTACCTATGTGAGGATTTTCAGTAAAAAATGTATTATGAACATTTTGATTATCTTTAAAAGAAACTGCGTTCTTATACATATCCAAAACATCTAAAAAGTGTAGCGCGTGAAAATATTCTGTACGTGTTGAAACGCAGTCCATATGCCATAAATGAAAAGGAGCAAAGGCTATTATCACCGTGCCGACTGTATTACCTCGTTCAAGATATTCTTTTAGAATATAATAGTCTTCAACTGGTGTCGTGCCACCAAGAGCGATATTCTGTACTGAATATTCTTCTGATGATAAAGCTTCCGCATTGAGATTGAATTTAGGTGTCGAGTCTCCCAAAATCAAGAAATCATTGTACAGCCCTGTTTTGTTGATGTAATTTTTCACCTGCTTATACATAGGCCATTCTCCGTCCATATAGCCGTCTGCATAAAATCGTGCGTAACAATAAAACACAACAAGAGGAACAGAGCCTAAAAGGATTTTGAGCGCGAAAACAAGCTTCTGGAAAGCTGCGGATTTACCTTCATATTTAGAACTGGGCATATAAAAACTCCTGCGTAGAAAGTGTGGAAGAGAGGATAATCATCGTGAGCATCCCCCAATACAGAATCCAACGAAAAAATGAATTCTGTTTTTGCAAGACTGAGCGGACGGAGCCCAAACCATCAGGGCTCCCAAGCGAGATTCTGTATCTGATTGCATCAACAGCAACAAGTGCGATTACCGAAAGGACAAAAATAGCGCGGTGAAGATAGTTCATCTGGAAGTCCTCTAAAGAAATCGTAAAGAGCAGGAGCGGATTAAAATGCTTTATGCTGTGCCAGAGCAGTCTTAGCGCGCCCTGCATTGTCGGAGCATAAAAAAATGTCGTTCCAATGCAGAAAAGCACGAAAGTCCTGAACCGGCAGAAAAAACGCCATGAAAATGTGTCCGTCTTTATGCCGAGTTTCGCGGTTAGTTTCCGTCCGAGGGGCATACATTCCTGTTCAATCGTAGTGACCAGAAAATACCACAGACCGTTCCCGATGATGTAGCGCCAAGTGCCGCCATGCCACAGCCCCATGCAGAGCCATACGACTCCACTGCTTCCGTACATTGCCACCTTGTTTGCAAGCTTCCGTTTTTTGCGGGAAATCAAAGCATTCTTGATTTTGATGACAAACCTGCTGCCCATAACACGGAAAAATACATAGTCGTGGAGCCAGCGACCAAGCGTGATGTGCCACCGCCGCCAGAATTCAGTCACCGTCGTTGCGGCAAAGGGCACATTAAAATTCTCCGGCAGACGTATGCCGAAACATTCCGAAGCTCCGAGCACAATGTCCATACAGCCATTAAAATCTGTATAAAGCTGCAGGACGCCGGCAGCCATACCAATCCATACATAAAACCCGTCATACTTTCCAACTTCGCCAAGGTAGGCTTGCTGAATCAGCACCGCGTGACCAGAGATCACAATCTTCTGGAAAAAGCCCCATAGCATCCGGACAACTCCCTGAGAAACGACGGAATAATCAAAACTTCGCCTTTCATTGAACTGGGGAGCAAGCTGCTCATAGCGGGAAATCGGACCGCTCGTCATCTGCGGCCAATAGCAGGTAAAAAGCAGAAACTTAAAGAAATTGCGTTCTGCTTCGATTTTTCCTGCATAACAGTCGGCAAGGTAGGCGATAAGCATAAGCGTATAAAAGCTGAGGCCGAAAGGAGCCGGAAAAGTAAAGCGAGGACGAGGCGAAAGGCTGACAGGGAAAATCTTGCGCAAGATTTTAACAGCGTAATTATAGTTTATGACAAGGAAATTGGTATATTTAAGGATAATGAGGATGCCAAGGACAGATAAAATCCCCGCCGTGAATACGGCTTTCCGCAATGCCAGATTTTTTGTGCCGGAAAGTGCGGTAAAATAAGCGACAGCAGAAGCTCCCGCGAGATACAGTATTGTCAGTGGACTGCACGAAAATACAAAGAATATAATAGAAGAAAAAAGCAATATTCCCCATTGGCAGGCACGAGGCAGAAGATAATACAAGGCAAGCGTCACCGCAAAAAACACACAGAACGCAAAAGAGGTGAGCGGAATCTGCGGCAGTCCTGACGGAATGAATAAAGAAAGCAAGTCTGACATACTGTTACCATTACAAATCGTAATTACGTTGCAATTTACCACAGTTTTACGATTTTATCAAGAGGGTTTAAGCGTAAATACGATATTATTACTGTATGGGAACTTTTGCAGACCGCCTTAGGCAAGAAATTGCATATCAAGACTTGACAAGGAAAGAACTTGCAGAACGCTCGCAGGTAAAGTTGCGCGCACTGGATATGTACTTGGGAAGCCAGGGGTCAATGCCCTCCGCAGATGCTGCGGTACGGATTGCAAAAGCACTCAATGTTACCGTAGAATACCTTGTGACTGGCGAAAAAGAAACGCACCCGTCCTCAAACGAAATACAGAAACAACAGCTGTATTGGGATTTAAAAAAATGCTCTGAAAACACACGGAATTTTCTCGAAACCGCAGTACACCTTTTTGCAGAGTACGAAAAAAAGCAAAACCAAACTTGATACGCATACTTATTACAGCTTTTTAAAAGCTGGTTGCCATGTGTAGTGAACTTACAAAATATGCTTACTCAATGTTCAAAAAAACCGTAATCGCCTGTAGCCACAGTGCTTTCTACAGGCATTTCCGCAGCAACTCTTTGTGGCTTGGCGGGCAGAAATAATCCTTGTTGTTTCTCTCCTTTCAGTAAAGACGACAAAAAGGACTTTCCCTGCCATGCCGATTGTAATGCGCCGTTCTTCTTCTGTACTGCAATGAAGCTCGTCAAGCAATAAAGAGATTGCACAGGCGGCGGAAATGGCAGACCGTGTAAATGCCCCGTGGTAGTCCTGCCCCCTAGCATAAAGCCTGCGGTTTTGCTATAGTAGGGGTACACTTTATGTGGGGGTATATATGGCAAAGGTTGTTGATTATAAGAAAGCGGGCGTTGATGTCAATGAAGGCTACCGCGCTGTAGACAAGTACAAGGTGCAGTCGGCGCGCGCGCGGATTCCGGGGCAGCTTACAGAGCTAGGGGCATTCAACGGGATGTTTGCCGTGCCCGGCGGGATGAAGCACCCCGTCATGGTGAGTGGTACTGACGGCGTGGGGACCAAGCTTGACATAGCATTCAAAATGCAGAAATATGACACGGTGGGTATAGACTGCGTTGCCATGAGCGTTAACGACATACTTTGCTCCGGCGTGCAGACGAATTTCTTTCTGGACTATATTGCCTGCGGCAAGCTGGATGCCTCCGTTGCGGGAGAACTTGTGAAAGGCGTGACCGATGGCTGCATTGAAGCTGGCTGTGCCCTGCTCGGCGGCGAGACCGCAGAGATGCCCGATTTCTATGACGAAGGAAAATACGACCTTGCGGGATTCGGCGTAGGCGTCATAGAAAAAGACGACATCATAGACGGCAGGAAGATAAAGAAAGGCGATGTGCTTATCGGGCTTTCCTCCACCGGTCCCCATTCCAACGGCTTTTCGCTCATCCGCCGCCTGGTGACGGATTATAAAGAACCATTCCTGATTGACGGCAAAAAGACAGGCAAGACGATAGGCGAAGTGCTGCTTACCCCTACGCGCATCTACGTAAAGCCCGTTATGGACGTGCTCAAGAAGTACCGCGAATCCGTGCATGGCATGGTACACATCACGGGCGGCGGCTTTTACGAGAACCTGCCGCGCATGTACAAGCCTGCAAAGGAAGGCAAAAAGCAGCTCTGTTCTGTTATCAAACGGCACAGCTGGGAAGTTCCACCGATTTTTGACGAACTGGTGCGCCGCGGTGCAGACCCCGACAATATGTATGCCACATTCAACATGGGCATAGGCTTTGTGCTCGCCGTAGCGAAGGGCGATGCGGAAGAAATCATCAAACTTTTCACCAAGAAAGCAAAGAAATACGCGAGGGAAGGCGAGCCAGAAATGAAGGCTTACACGATAGGCGTTGTGGGAACCACCGACAAGGTGACTGGCTGCGAGTTCAAGGGCAACAGGGATATGACCGTCTTTGAGGACTAACGGAGCGCCTTATGGATATTGCTGTACTGGTAAGCGGCGGCGGCACAAACCTTCAGGCACTCATTGACTATGAGAAAGCCCATGAGGACTGCCCCTACCATATTGCCCTTGTGGTGAGCAACACAAAGCATGCGTATGCCTTGGAGCGTGCCCGGCTTGCGGGCATTCCCGCTGAAGTGCGGAGTCCCGTCAGCGTGCTCGGCGCGGATCGGGCAAAGGCTTGTGACCGCGATGCCAAGCGGCTCGCTGTTTCCGATGCCGTGCTGGAGCTGTGCGGGCGTTTTCACATCGATGCCATCGTGCTTGCGGGTTACCTGTCCGTGCTCGGCGGAAAAATCATCGAGCAGTATGAGGGGCGCATTTTGAACCTGCATCCCGCCTTGCTGCCTAAGTTTGGCGGCGTAGGCATGTGGGGACACAATGTGCACGAAGCGGTGCTCGCCGCGCATGAGACGGAAAGCGGCTGCACCGTGCACTTGGTTGACGCTGGCTGCGACACGGGAAAAATCCTCGTGCAGAAGCGCGTTCCCGTCCTTCCTGGAGACAGCCCCGACAGCCTTGCCGCCCGCATAGCCCCCTTTGAGCACGAGGCGATACGGGAAGGCGTCTGCCTGCTCGCGGAACTGTGCCGGGCTTAGAGGGAGCGGATTTTATCCCGCAAGCCTAAGATCCTCGATGGCGAGACGGAAAGCTCGTCAATTCCCATCTCCACGAATTGCTGGGTGAGCTCAAGGTCGCTCCCCAGTTCTCCGCAAATGCCTACCCAGCAGCCGTGTTTGTGGCCGTTTTCAATGGTCATCTGTATTTCCTTGAGCACGGCGGGATGGTGCGGGTCATAGAAAGCGTCAAGCTTGGCATTCTGACGGTCAATCGCAAGCGTGTATTGGGTGAGGTCATTTGTTCCTATAGAAAAGAAGTCTACCTCTTTTGCAAGCTCCTCGCTCATCATGACGGCGGCGGGTGTTTCAATCATGATGCCCTGCTCCACGTTTCCGTAAGGAATGTTTTCCTTGTTGAGCGAGTAGCATACGTCAGCCGAGATTTTTTTAATCCTGCGCACTTCATCGACGGAGATAATCATCGGATACATGATTGCAAGCGTGCCGAATGCCGACGCGCGGTAGATTGCCCTGAGCTGCGTCTTGAAGAGATCAGGCCGGTCAAGGCAGATGCGTATGGCGCGGAAGCCCAGCGCGGGGTTCTCTTCTTTTTCCAGATTGAAATAATCCGCCTGCTTGTCCGCTCCTATGTCGAGCGTGCGGATGATGACCCGTTTGCCTTTCATCTTGCGGGCGACATTCTTGTAGGCGACAAACTGCTCTTCTTCCGTGGGATAGCTGTGGCGTCCAAGGTACAGGAACTCGCTCCTGAAAAGCCCTATCCCCTCGGCATCGTTTTCAAGCGCGAGGTCTGCGTCAGCCACGGAGCCAATGTTGGCGTAGACATTGATTTTTCTGCCGCCTTTCGTGACGGATTCTTTGCCTTTCAGCTGCTGCAGCAGCGCCAGTTTTGCAAGGCTCTCTTTCTGGAGCTTTTCTTTCTGCGCGAGGGTTTCCGCATCGGGGTCGATGATGAGCTCTCCCGCAAAGCCGTCGACGACGGCAAGCTTCCCGTTCCATTCCGGGTCAACGATGACGCCGGCAAGGGCGGGGATGTTCATTGTGCGGGCAAGGATTGCCGTGTGCGACTGGGAGGAGCCGTATTTTGTGACGAATGCGAGCACCTTCGTCTTGTCCAAGGCAACGGTCTCTGCCGGAGTAAGGTCGTCCGCGCAGAGGATTTGCTGGCCTCCATCGCCGCCGCAACCGCAATCCGACTCCTCTCCGCTGCAGAGCACGGTGACAATCCGGTGCGCTACATCCTTTATGTCGGCAGAGCGAGCCTTCATATATTCATCGTCCATCTGGGCAAAAATCTGGCTGATTGATTCGCCGCTCTGGAATGTCGCGTATTCGGCATTCGCTTTTTCATCCCGTATATATGTATAAACGCTGTCGGTAAAATCATCATCTCCGGCAAGCATTGACTGCACGTCAAAGATTGCGGCGGCCTCTTCGCCTACCTCTTCCACAGCCTTCTTGAAAATCTTCTGGAGCTGCAGGACTGCGGTATCCCTCGCCTTGTTGTATCTTTCGATTTCTGCCTCGGTGTCTTCAATAGGATGGAGCGAAGTGTCGTAGCAGACCTTCTCGAAGATTTTGATTTTCCCTATGGCAATGCCCTTGTAAATTGATTTACCGTTGTATCTTTTCATACTTCTATAATAATCCCCAGACAGCGATATGTCAAACGAAATTTGACTGACTTTGACTGATTTTTGACATAAAAAGCAAATATTTTTGAAAAAAATGAAAAAGTTTGAAAGATTTTGATTGACTTTGAAAGAGTTTTGCTTTAGACTGATACTCAGAGGGAATGAAAATGCTGTCTGAAGAACGTCACAAGAAAATTGTGAGCCTCGTGAATGAAAACAAAAGCATGACGGTTCAGATGCTGATGAAGGCGCTCGACGCTTCCGAATCGACAATCCGGAGGGATTTGGGCGAGCTTGCCGAACGGGGGCTGATTGAAAAGGTATACGGCGGGGCGATAGCAAAGGCCGTCACCTTTTTAGGGAAGGACGAGACGGTGACAATCAGAATGGAGCAGAACCGCGAGGCAAAGCTTGCAATCGCAAAGCACGCGGCATCTCTCATCTCTGATGATGACTTTGTCTACCTTGACGCAGGGACGACTACTGAGTGTATGATTCCGTTCATCACGGCGAAGAAAGCCGTCTTTGTGACGAACGGTTTTTCCCACGCGCGGAAGCTCTCCGAAGCGGGATTCGTCACCAATATTTTGGGCGGGGAGGTGAAATTCCCCACGGAAGCGGTCGTCGGCGAAGAGGCGGTGCTCATGCTTCTGAAATATCACTTCACGAAGGGCTTCTGGGGAACGAACGGCATAAGCCTGTCAAACGGATTCAGCACCCCGGACGTGAAGGAGGCGCTGATAAAGCAGACCTCGATGAGCCGCACGCATGAAAAATACATCCTTGGAGATGCGAGTAAATTCTCCAAGATTTCCTGCGTGAGTTTTGCAGAGTTTTCCGATGCGACCATCATCACATCGGCACTGGAAGACAAATTGAGCAGCTACCGCTCTTATAAGAATATTGTGGAGGTGAAAGAGCAATGATTTATACACTGACCGTTAATCCGTCATTGGATTATATTGTGGATGTGGAGCACTTTAAGGCAGGAGAGGTGAACAGGACCAAGCGCGAGCGCATTTTCCCCGGCGGAAAGGGGATAAATGTTTCAATCGTCTTGCAGAATCTCGGCGTCGAAAACAGGGCGCTTGGCTTTACGGCTGGCTTCACGGGAAACGAGATTGAACAGATGCTCAAGCAGAAGGGCGTTGACGCTGATTTTATCCATATAGATGGCGGATTGTCCAGAATAAACGTCAAGCTGCGCTCCGACAGGGAGTCCGAAATCAACGGAACGGGGCCGGTGATTGCCCAGAAAGACATAGACCTGCTTTTCGGAAAGCTCGACAAGCTTGGCGAGGGGGATACCCTCGTGCTTGCAGGGAGTATTCCCGCCACGCTGCCCCAGAGCTTTTACAGCGACATCATGGCGCGGCTGCAGGGCAGAAACGTCCGCTTTGTGGTGGACGCTACGAGGGACCTTCTCAAAAAGTCTCTTGAATACAAGCCCTTTATGGTTAAGCCGAACAACCACGAGCTTGGTGAGATTTTCGGCGTGGAGCTCAGCACGCGCAAGGAAGTCATCCCCTATGCCCTCAAATTCCGCGAGATGGGCGCACAGAACGTGCTTGTCTCCATGGCGGGCAAAGGCGCAGTCCTCGCTTCCGCAGACGGAAAGGTCTACGAGCACGATGCGCCGGAATGCATTCTGGTAAATTCAGTGGGAGCGGGAGACTCAATGGTCGCCGGCTTTATCACTGGTTTCATACATACGGCTTCTTATGAAGAGGCTCTGAAGATGGGGCTTTGCACGGGAACGGCAAGCGCCTCCTCGGAAGAGCTCGCTACGAAAGAAGATGTTGAAAAAATCCTAAAACAGTTTTCATAAGGAAGAGGAGAAATTATGAGAATCAAAGACTTGCTGAACCCAAACTGCATTAAGCTGAACGGCTCTGCCAAAGACAAGGCTGATGCAATCGAGCAGATGGTAGCCCTCATGGCAAAGAGCGGCAATATTTCAGATATCGGCATCTACCACAAGGGTGTCCTTGCGCGTGAAGAAGAGAGCACGACCGCAGTGGGAGAGGGTGTCGCAATCCCGCACTGCAAGAGCGACAGTGTAAAAGCTCCCTGCCTTGCCGCAATGACTCTGCCCGCAGGCGTTGACTATGATGCTCCCGACGGGGAAAGCGTAAAGGTCATCTTCCTCATCGCTGCGCCGAATACAAAAGACAATGTTCACGTTGATGTTTTGAGCAAGCTTTCCGTGCTCTTGCTGGACGAGGATTTCACCGCGAACCTGCTCAAGGCGGATTCCGTCAGCAAGTTCCTTGCCGTCGTTGATGCCGCCGAAAGCGCGAAAGACGCAGCAGGCAATGCTGAAAAAGGCACGTCGGGGCTTCCGACGGTGCTTGCCGTAACTGCGTGCCCCACGGGAATTGCCCACACCTATATGGCTGAGGAAAACCTCAAAAAGGCAGCCGCACGCGCGGGAGTCACCATCAAGATTGAAACTCGCGGCTCTTCCGGCACGAAGAACGAACTGAGTTCCGCAGAAATTGCCCATGCCGCCGCAGTCATCGTTGCCGCTGATGTCAACGTGCCGATGGGCAGATTTAACGGCAAGAAATTGATTCAGTGCCGCGTTGCCGACGGAATAAACAAGAGCGACGAGCTCATCGCACGGGCAGCGAAAGGCGATGCCCCTGTATTCACGGCGAGCGCCGCTGATTCAGCTTCGGAAAAGAAAGCCGGCGGAAACTCCGCGTACAAGCACCTTATGACGGGCGTTTCGCACATGCTTCCCTTCGTTGTCGGTGGCGGCATTCTCATAGCCCTCGCGTTCCTCATCGACGGTATTTACTGCAAGATGAACGGCATCACTCCTGACGGCAGCTTTGGCACGATGACGGCTGTTGCCGCGTTCCTTAAAGGCAAGGTCGGCGGCGTTGCCTTTGGCTTTATGCTTCCCGTCCTTGCGGGCTTTATTGCGTTCAGCATTGCCGACAGACCGGGCCTTGCGGTCGGCTTCCTTGGCGGCGCTATGGCTGCAAACGGCACTTCCGGCTTCTTGGGCGCACTGGTCGCAGGCTTCTTTGCGGGCTACACCTGCTTGCTCCTCAAAAAATGGTTTATGTCCCTGCCCAAAAGTCTGGACGGCCTTAAACCCGTGCTCATCTACCCGCTTTTGGGAATGCTGATTGTCGGTCTTGGCATGAACTTTGTCGTTGAGCCTATCGTGGGTACAATCAACGGCTGGATGAACAGCGCGCTGAACCACCTCAGCGGCACAAGCTCCATCCTGCTCGGCCTTATCCTTGGCGGCATGATGGCTGTGGATATGGGCGGTCCGGTGAACAAAGCTGCGTATGTCTTCGGTGTCGGTATGCTTGCGGAGGGGCACTACAACACGATGGCTGCCGTCATGATAGGCGGCATGGTTCCCCCGATTGCAATCGCGGCGGCAACTCTCATCTTCAAGAGCAAATTCACCAGTGAAGAGCGGAAGGCTGGTCCTGTGAACTTCATCATGGGCGCGGCGTTCATCACTGAGGGCGCAATCCCCTATGCTGCCGCAGACCCCGCGCGTGTGCTCCCCTCCTGCATTGTGGGCAGTGCCATCGCCGGTGCGCTCTCTATGGCATTTAACTGCACGCTCATGGCTCCTCACGGCGGCGTGTTCGTCTTCCCGGTTGTCGGCAACCCGATTGCATACGTCATTGCGCTGCTCGTCGGTTCCGCAGTGAGCTGCCTGATGCTCGGCATCCTCAAGAAGAAGGCAAGCGAATAAAGTAGAAAGCAAAGCTTCCGGCTTAGCTTCGCAGCTGGACAGTCAGGCTGTTCGGCTGCGAAAGAATTTGCTTTATCGTAAAAGCGAATATATAATTGAGGAATAGCATCTGTTTATTCTATATGGAGGATTTATGAAACAGTTTGATTATACAATCACCGACGCTCTTGGAATCCATGCCCGTCCGGGCGGAGAGCTTGTAAAAGTGGCAAAAGCTTTTTCTTCCACAATAAAGCTTACTTGCAACGGCAAAACTGTCGATGCAAAGCGCCTTATTGCGGTTATGAGCTTAGGGGCAAAGCAGGGGCATCTGCTTTCCGTCTCCGTGGAGGGCGATGACGAAGAAGCTGCGGCAGAAAAGCTTTCCTCATTCTTGAAGGAAAACCTTTAGCCTTTGCCCCAAATAATCATTTTTCCTTGTGCCGCCTGTCAAGCTCGTTGTATATATCTTGCCAGGTGACGCCTTCCTTGTACATGAGCACGCTTACGAAGTAAAGCAGGTCTGCGGCTTCCCAGATGACTTCTTCCCTGCTTTCTGCTTCGTCGCAAAGCTCTTCCGCTTCTTCCATGACCTTTTCGCGCACCCGCTTGTCGTTAAGCGTGGCTGTGTAGCTGCCGGGACGGGGATTGGCAAAGCGTTCCGCAATAATGGCATAGAGCCGTTCCATGCTGCTTTTTTCATCCGCCGCAGAGGAGAAGCAGGTCCAGCTGCCCGTGTGGCAGACCCCGCCGTGGGGGATAACCGTCGCGAGCACGGTGTCCCTGTCGCAGTCCGCGCGGACCTTTACCAGTTCCAGATAGTGGCCGCTTGTTTCGCCCTTTGTCCAGAGGCAGTCGCGGGTACGGCTGTAGAAGGTAAGCCGCTTGCTTTCGAATGTCTTCTGAAAAGCCTCTTTTGTGGCATAGCCCATCATCAGCACCTCTCCTGCGGGGCTCTGGGCAATGACGGGTATCATGCCTTGCACCTTGTCCCAGTTGAGGCAGCCCACAAAGCTTTCGTCTAGCTTAACTGCACCCGTGTACAGCGCCATGCCAAGCTGCACGTCGCAGCCCATGCGTTCCAGCTGTATAATTTGATCCAGGGAATTCACTCCTCCTGCGGCCACCACGCGGCAGCTGACGGCTTCACGCAGGCTGCGCACCTGCTCCATGTCTGTTCCCTGCATACAGCCTTCTTTTTCCACGCAGGTAAAAAGCAGTTCGCTTGCGTATTTTTCCGCTTCCTTGGCACCTTCTATGAGGGAGATATTTGCGGTTTCCGTCCAACCTTTTACGGCTATTTTTCCATTGATGGCATCCACAGAGATGATGATCCGCTGTTTGCCGATGGCCTGAACAAGTTCTTCCAGAAATGCCACGTTCAGGATGGGGTCTCCGTCCGTTCGTCCCGTATTCCATGCCGCAGAGCCGATGATCACCTTCTCTGCCCCGAGCGAAATGAGCTTGCGCGCCTTTTTTACATCGCGGATGCCTCCGCCGACCCGCACGTTACCCTTGCGCAGCAGCGAAGTGAGCAGCTGTGTGTTCGCCGTATTGCCTTTTTCATCCGTGTGACGCAGCGCGGCATCAAGGTCTATGATTGCCACCTCGCCGTAGCTGTCAAAGTCCGCTATGAGTTTATCCGCATCATCGCGCTGGAGCACAAGGTTCTTCCCGTTTTTAAGCTGAACCACGTGTCCGTCTTTTAAATCAATAGAAGAAATTACCATAATGTAGCAGTCTAACAGAAATAAATAATCTGGGCAACGTGATTTTCAGAATCGCTCCTGCATCGGTTTCATATGTAGTTGCCCAAAAGCGTGTTTTGCACTATCATAGGTGCTACGATGAAGAAGCAGGAAAGTGCCGCCATCAATACGGTGGAAAGCGGCGAGAAGATAGTCATTCAGGGCGCACGGGAACACAACCTCAAAAACATCAGCGTGGAACTGCCGCGCAACAAGCTTGTGGTCATCAGCGGGCTGTCTGGCTCGGGCAAAAGCTCCCTTGCTTTTGACACGCTCTTTGCCGAAGGGCAGCGCCGCTATATGGAAAGCCTTTCTTCCTATGCCCGCCAGTTCCTCGGACGCATGGATAAGCCCGATGTGGATATGATAACGGGACTTTCCCCTGCCATTTCTATCGAGCAGAAGACCACGCATAAAAATCCTCGTTCCACCGTCGGCACCGTCACGGAAATCTATGACTATTACCGTCTGCTTTTTGCGCGGATAGGTATGGCGCACTGCCCCAACTGCGGACGGGAAATCAAAGAGCAGTCTGTAGACCAGATCATCGATACCATCCTGAGCTGGAATGAAGGAACAAAGCTCACACTGCTTGCTCCCGTCATCCGCGGCAAGAAGGGTGAGCACCAGAAAATCATCGATGACGCCAAGAAAGCAGGCTTTGTGCGTGCCCGCATAGACGGCCTCATGGTGCAGCTTGAAGATTCCATCAAGCTCGACAAACAGAAAAAGCACACGATAGAGATAGTGGTTGACCGCATCGCCATCAAGGCGGACATTCGCCAGCGCCTTGCGGATTCTGTGGAGACGAGCCTCAAAAGCTCTAACGGCATACTGATTGCCCTGCGCCGCGTGAACAAAAGCGATGCAGCTTATGCGGCCGTCACCGCTGCCCTTGATGCAAAGGGCACACCCTACGACAGGGATGCGGATTATATAGAAGAAGAAGTGTTTTTCTCGCAGAAGAATGCCTGCCCTGACTGCGGCATTTCTATTCCTGAACTACAGCCGAGGCTTTTTTCATTCAATAATCCCTATGGCGCCTGCCCTGACTGCACGGGATTGGGCGAAAAGATGGAATACGATGAAGCGCTCATCATGCCGGATTCCTCTCTGTCCTTCAATGAGGGCGGACTTGCCCCTTATAATCCTGAGACCGCGTGGAATCAGGCTATGTTTTCTGCCATTGCGGAGGCGGGGGGCTTTGACCTTGACACGCCGCTGAAAAAGCTCACGAAAAAGCAGACCGCTTTCCTGTGGAATGGCGATGCAGAAAAAAACATCCGCTGGGTTTATTACAAGCAGAGCGGGGAGGGGCAGAGCACCTACAACCGTCCGTGGGTGGGTGTCTATGCCGATATGCGCCGCCGCTACGCCGAGGCATGGGGAGATTCCATGCGCTCGAACCTTGAGAAATATATGTCCCACCGCGAGTGCCAGAGCTGCCACGGCAAAAGGCTGCGTCAGGAAGCCCTCTGCGTGACGGTGGGTGGCAAGAACATCTGGCAGCTTACCGAGCTTTCCGTTCTGGAAACCATAGATTTCTTTGAAAAGCTTGCCCTTTCGCAGACCGAGCAGAAGATTGCCGCGCAGATATTGAAGGAAATCCGCTCCCGTCTTTCCTTCCTAAAAAACGTGGGACTGGAATACCTGACGCTGGAACGCTCTGCAGCCACATTGAGCGGCGGAGAGGCGCAGCGCATCAGGCTTTCCACCCAGATTGGCAGTGCGCTGACGGGCGTCATGTACGTGCTCGACGAGCCTTCGATTGGTCTGCATCAGCGGGATAATCAGCGGCTCATCAATTCGCTCACCTATCTGCGGGATTTGGGTAACACAGTGATTGTCGTGGAGCACGATGAGCAGACACTGCGCACTGCCGACTGGCTCATTGACATAGGTCCCGGAGCCGGTGTTCACGGCGGGCAGATTATGGCGGCAGGCACACCGCAGCAGGTGATGGCCATAGAACAGAGTGTGACGGGGCGCTACCTTGCGGGCAAAATCCGCATGGCTATTCCCGAAACGCGGCGCACGGGCAACGGGCACAGCATCACCATAGAGGGAGTGAGCGAGCACAACCTCAAGGACATCAGCGTGGAGATTCCGCTCGGCACATTCACGTGCATTACGGGCATTTCGGGAAGCGGCAAGTCCACCCTGCTCAATGATGTCTTTTATCCCGCCGTGAGCAACAAGATTATGCGCACGGACTATCCCACAGGGGCGTTCAAAAAGATAGGCGGCATAGAGCACATCGATAAGGTGATAAACATAGACCAGAGCCCCATCGGACGCACGCCGCGCTCCAATCCCGTCACCTACATCGGTGTCTTTGACAAGATTCGCGACCTCTATGCCTCTCTGCCGGAAGCAAAGGCGCGGGGCTACAAGGGAGGGCGCTTTAGCTTCAACGTAAAGGGCGGACGCTGTGAAAACTGTCAGGGTGCCGGCACGATTACCATAGAGATGAACTTCCTGCCGGATGTCTTTATTCAGTGTGACGTCTGCCACGGCAAGCGCTTCAATCAGGAGACCTTGGACGTGCTGTACAAGGGCAAGTCCATCTCCGACGTGCTCGACATGACGGTTGAAGATGCCTGTGACTTTTTCAGCGGCATCCCGCATATTTCTCGCAAGATGGAGACGCTCAAAAGCGTGGGGCTTGGCTACATCCAGCTGGGGCAGAATGCGCTCACGCTTTCCGGCGGTGAGGCTCAGCGCGTAAAGCTTGCGAGCGAGCTGGCGCGTCCTTCCACAGGCAGGACGCTGTACATATTGGACGAACCGACCACAGGGCTTCACTTTGTGGATATCAAGCAGCTCATGGAAGTTATCCAGCGCTTGGTGGACAAGGGAAATACCGTGGTCATGATAGAACACAATCTCGATGTTATCTGTCAGGCAGATTACATCATCGATCTGGGACCGGAGGGGGGATACAACGGCGGACAGGTAGTGGCGACCGGAACACCGGAAGAAGTGTCTCGGAATCCAAAGAGCTACACGGGCAAGTACGTGGGTGAGATGCTTGCCCGTGAGAGGGCTAGAAATCTAAGTGGGCAGGCTGCCGTGTAGAAAGCTCATATTCTGCTTTTTTATTGCCATCTGTTTTTTTCCTCCGCGCCATCTGTGCGCCCAAACTGCCGGAAATACGGTGGTCAAGATACTGAACGCCCATAAGACCGAATATCAAAAAGATCCCGACACAGAAGAAGAGCTTGTCGTACTCTCCGGCAATGTTTCCATCACGGTGGCTAACAGCGGAAAGAATACCACCATCATTGCCGATTACATGACGTACAACCGCAAGACGAATATGCTGTATGCGCAGGGACATGTGAACCTTGTGCAGACAGGCGGCTCTGATGGCGTGCAGACCATGACTGCCGAAACCCTGCTCTTCAATACGAGCACGCTTGAAGGTGTTTTCGACAATGCCCGCATCGTGCAGGTGGGTGGCGACGGCATTTCCGCTACGCCGGATTCCACCCTCGTGGTTTCCTCCAAGCTCATGGGCAAAAGCGAAGGGGGGACGATGACCTTTAACCATGCCGCCGTCACCTTCTGCGATGATGAAGACCCCCACTGGAAGATACGCGCCTCCAAGGTCTGGCTCCTGCCGGGTGGCGAGTTCGCTTTTCTGAATGCGGTGCTTTACGTGGGGCACATTCCCCTTTTGTACCTGCCCGCATTCTATTATCCTAAAGATGAACTCATCTTCAATCCCGTCATAGGCTACGACAGCCGCAAGGGCTACTACCTGCAGACGACGACCTACCTCTGGGGAAGGAAGCCCCTTTCAGCCTATGCGCCGGATGCGGAGGACGACACGGGCTTTAACTTTACGCGCATCTCCCGTCTGAAAGAGCAAGAGCGAGAAGGGCTTGTCCTGCACAATCTGGACAAAAACTATACGGGCAGCACCGATGAATACCTCAAGCTTGTTGCCGATGTGTATTCGTCCTTCGGCGGTACGGTGGGAATAAACGGCGTGTACAAGCCAAAGAGCTTCATCGACCGCATAGAGGGATTTTTTAATCTGGGCTTCAGCAATACCATGTTCTACCGCAACAATGGCTTTAGCCGCTATTCTTCGGGGGAGCACAAGATTTACCGCGATGAATCTCACTTCCTCGGCATGGATTATCCCTTCCGCTATAGCGGCAACTTCGCCCTTTCCGTCACATCTCCCTTTAACTTTTCGCTGTCTATGCCGGTGTACTCGGACCCCTATTTCCTTGTTGATTTTGGCACGAGGCGGGAGTACATGGACTGGATACACTTCCTCACGACCAATACTGACATCAGCGATGCACAGAAAAACACCGACAGCGACACGCGCAAGATTTCCTCATTTACCTGGAACGCGCAGGGCTCTTATTCCGTTCCCCTGTCAGAAGATGTGCAGCCGTATATCTCCACGCTGGGCGTGACGAACGCATCTTCTTCTATAATATTCGATTCTGCCACCCGCATGGATGCCGAATTCTTTTCGGGCGCAATGGATTGGCGGACATTTTCCCCGGAACGTTCGTTCTTCTATCCTTCGCTGGTGACTCCGTTCCGCTTTTCAGCAGAAATCGGCGGTACGATTTACGAATTCGTTCCGCTGAATGCCCGGCAGGAGCCGCAGGAAGAGGAAAAGCAGGATGAGGACAAAGAGGAAAAAGGGAAGTCAAAACAGAGTGTTGACGGAATATTTGCGGTAAAGGACTTGCCCGATTTGCAGACCGCCGACCTGCCCGCAAAGGTTTCCATGGAAGGCTTCCGCTACCGCCTTGGCTATACGGTGAGCCCCCAGTATGTGACGCAGATAGTCTACAGCACCGCGTCCTTTGCAGAGACGAACAGCTTCGACTGGTCTGATATGTATTCATCTTACTATCAGCTGACTTCCCCGATTTCGCTGACGAATGCGCTTTCGTACTTTGGCGATTTCCTCTCTTTTACGGATACGCTTACCTTTGAGCCGCTCTACCAGCGCCACCCGAATCTGGACGGCTACAGCACTGAGGATGCAAAGGATTCTGTAAAGCTTTCGGATTACGATGCCCGCAGGCTTGATCTGACTGCCCAGAACCTTTTGCGTTTCCGTCCCTTCATCTTTGATTCGATTTTCAAGAATACCGGTCTGGACTGGAGCAATACGATGAAGATTGTGCGCACCAAATTTGTCGGCGATGCGGGTAGTCCCGAATGGGATTACCTGACGCTGGATATGACTGACAAGGAAAGCGTGACTGCCCATTCCATTACAGGCTACCTGTCTGCCACGGAAGCGGAAAGGACCTCGCAGACACTGACGCTTTCAAGCACCCTTCCGCCGCAGGACAAGGAGCACGATGCCCGCTTGCAGATCACCTTCCCCATCGCGGATTTCAGCATTGCCACCGGCGTAAAGGAAGATCCCGATACGGAAACATGGACTGACAAGCCCTTGCAGCAGTCCGCAAAGCTGTCTGTGCCCAACGGTCCGAGCTTTACGGAGTCTTTTAATTACAATCTGGACGAGGAACATGCGGATTCCCTCAAGCTTGCCGTTGACTATCTGGGTTTCCAGCTTGCCTATACCATGCAGTATGCCTATGGCTATGACTTTGATGCGGATAAGGGATGGATTTCAAAGAGCGATATGGAATTCCAGCCGTACACGCTGAGCCTTGCCTATGTGTCGCCGCACAAGACCTTCCGTTACTGGCGGAACAGAATTTCATGGGCTCCCGCCTTGAATGCGAGCCTTGTGTATGATTACCTGCGCCCGACGGACAGCTATTTCAAATTTATTCCCTCCCTCACATTCAGGATAAACCGCTTCCTTGACATTACGTTCAGCTCTGAGTCCCGCAACTCGGTGGTCTTCCGCTACATTCAGGGCTACACAGAATACGGGGACATCATCAGTGGCGAGACTAATCCGCTGCAAGACCTTATCAATTCATTTGCTTTCTGGGATACGTCTCTAAAAACCCGCAAGGAATCGGGCTTTAAGCTTAAAAATCTAAAGATTACAGTGGAGCACAATCTGCATGACTGGGATTTGTCTTCAAGCTTTGTCTTCCAGCCGCGTCTTATTTCCGATGACGGCCCCCGCCCGTACTACAGCTACGAGCCATATTTTACCTTTGCCATCACATGGCGCCCCATGACGGGCATCCGCACGCAGATTGTAGATGAATACGGGGAATTTCACTTGAACCCGTAGGATTTACTTGACGTGCAGGCGGAGTTTGAGGGAGTTGATGAGGTCAAGGACTATAAGCCGTTCTTCGGGGAGCAGGCCTTCCATGCCGTTGATGATGAGCCTCAAATCGCTGCTTTCCGGCACCATGACAAAGCCTGTTGTATCTCCTGTCATTAGATATTCTACGGAAACTCCTAAAGCATGGGCTATCTTCACTGCGTTCTCTGCCGTAGGGTCGGAATGTTTGTCACGCAAGTAATTGTCCAACGTGCGCTTGCTAATTCCTGTTTTGATGGCAAGTTCCTTTACGAGCATATCTTGGAATGCCAGCTCAGATTTCAGATTTTCCTTAAACCCCATGCCGTTATAGTACTCAAATTTACGTAATCCCTATTGCCATGAATGTTGATTTTCGGTATAGTACAAACATTAAAACTGTTAGATTTACGTATTTTGGCGGTAAAAATTGTTAAAACTAACATATCCATTCGATTCGTCATACATACTCAAGAAGCGCAAGTCGCTCAAACGGGAGCTGCTCTCGCAGGCGGAAGCACAGGGCGTGCGCCTCCTGCACAAGAAGATAGCCATCCTCGGCGGCTCCACCACGCACGACATCCGCGAAATCCTCGAGCTCTTCCTGCTCGATGAAGGCATCGCGCCTGAGTTCTACGAGAGCGAGTACACCCAGTACTGGAACGACGTGATGTTCGACAACGCGGAGCTTGCCGCCTTCAAGCCGGATTTGATTTTCATCCACACGAGCACGAGGAACATCACCGACTTTCCCACGGTACGCGATACGGCGGAGGGCGTGGAGGCGAAGCTTGCCGCACAGTATGAGCATTTCGAGGCGATGTGGCGCAGGATTGCGGAAGCCTACCGCTGCCCCGTAATCCAGAACAACTTCGAGCTGCCCTTCTACCGCCTGCTCGGCAACCGCGACGCATGGGACGCGCGGGGAAAGTGCAATTTCGTCTCGCGGCTCAACCAGAAGCTCTATGATTACGCGGCTTCCCACGAGAACTTCTATATCAACGACAGCAATTATATGGCATCGTGCTACGGCCTGCAGAAGTGGGCGGACCCGTTTTACTGGCACATGTACAAATATGCGATGTGCGTGGACGCCATCCCCGAGTTCGCCTTCAACCTCGCGAACATCATCAAGTCAATCTATGGCAGGAACAAAAAGGCTGCGGCCTGCGACCTCGACAACACGCTCTGGGGCGGTATCGTGGGGGACGACGGCGCGGACAACATCGAGATAGGGCAGGAGACTTCCGCCGGCCAGCTCTATGCCGAGTTCCAGGGCTACCTCAAGGCGCACAAGGACCTCGGCGTGCTCCTGACGGTAGACTCAAAGAACGAGGAGGAGAACGCGCTTGCAGGGCTGAACCGTCCCGACAGCATTTTGAAGCCGGAGGATTTCATCGTGATAAAGGCGAACTGGAATCCGAAGGACAGGAACCTTGCGGAGACGGCAAAGGTGCTGAACATTGGAAGTGACGCGATGGTGTTCATTGACGACAATCCCGCCGAGCGTGAAATCGTGCGCGCCAGTACCGGCGGAAACGGCGGGCTTGCGGGCGCACAGGTCGCCGTACCGGAGATGGGCGCGCCGGAGCGCTACATCACCGTCCTTGACCGGAGCGGCTTCTTCGAGGTGACGGCGTTCTCAGCCGACGACCTGAAGCGCAACGAGATGTATAAGGCGAATGCCGAGCGGGCAAGGCAGGAAGCAAGCTTTGCCGATTACGGCGAGTATCTGAAGTCGCTTGAGATGAAGGCGGAGATAAAGCCGTTTTCTTCCTTATATATGTCGCGCATCGCGCAGCTCACGAACAAGTCGAACCAGTTCAACCTGACCACGCTCCGCTGCACGCAGGCGGACATAGAGCGGGTGTCGGCGGACGGGAATTACATCACGCTCTATGGCAGGCTTGAAGACAGGTTCGGCGACAACGGCGTGGTGAGCGTTGTGTTCGGGCACAGCGGTGCGGGAGGAAAGGTATTCCACATAGACCTGTGGCTGATGAGCTGCCGCGTGCTGAAGCGGGACATGGAGTTTGCCATGATGGACAGCCTTATGGCAGAATGCGCCTCGCGCGGGATTGAGAAGGTGGTCGGCTATTACTACCCGACTGCGAAGAACAAAATGGTCAGGGATTTCTACGCCCTGCACGGCTTTGCAAAAAGCGCGGAGGATGCTGATGGAAACACGACATGGACGCGCAGCGTGGCGGGCTACGAAAGGCGCAACCATGTAATCGCGGTGAACGGCGAAAAGGTCGCTGAATGATGGGCGTTAGCGCTATTTGTGGTAATGCGTTCCGCAAAAGGCAATGTATATTGCACCGTCCTCAATTTTATACACGATGCGGTGATACTCGTCAATTCTTCGGCTCCAATAGCCAGACAAGTCTCCTTTCAGTGCTTCGGGTTTTCCAAGCCCTTCATAGCCATTTCGCTCTATGTCTTTCAGAAGCTCATTTGCCTTTTTCAAAAGCTTTTTGTCCGATTGCAATGCAAGATAATCTTCCCAGGCGGTATCTGACCAATTTTTTTGCATCATTCTGCCTCAATGATTTCGTGGGCTGTGAAACGTCCAGATTCAATGTCTTTGACAGACTTGCGCAGACAATTTTGGTTTTCTGCAGTCCAAAATGGGTCGTCGGAAATGTTAAAGGGAATGCGGTTTTCGCGTATGGTTATCTTTGCAAACATATTCATAGCCGCAGAAACAGTGAGCCCCACGGATTCACAGAATCCCTCGAATGCGGTTTTTGTGCCGTCATCCATAGTAATGTTTATAGTTGCCATTATGCTACCTCACATTTGTAATGTAGCACGATAAATAGAGAATATCAACAACGATTATAGGAGTTTTTATGAACAGGGAAGAAATTTTTGGGAAATTGAACGGAGTGTTCCGCGATGTCTTTGATGACGAGGACATCACGGTGACAGAGACGACGAGCGCAGACGACATAGAGGACTGGGACTCGCTGAGCCACATCAACCTCGTGGTGGCGGTGGAAAAGGAGTTCAGCATCAAGTTCAGCATGGGCGAGACAACCAAGCTCAAGAACGTGGGCGAGATGGTGGACATCATCATCCAGAGAATGAAATAAGGCATGAACGAATATACATACGATGTCCTTGCCGCCTCGGGGGCGAGCCGCGAGGAGTTTACCGTGATGGTGACGGCAGATATGATGGCGCAATTCCTGTCCCTCACAGGAGACTGCAACCCGCTCCATATAGATGCAGACTATGCGCGGGGGCAGGGATTCAGGGACCGTGTGGTATACGGGATGCTTGCCTCCTCCCTTTGTTCCACGCTTGTCGGCGTCTACCTGCCGGGACGCTATGCCCTGCTCCAGCAGGTGGATTCCCAGTTCCACAAGCCCGTATATATAGGTGATGTGCTTACAGTGGGCGGTACCGTTATAGAGAAGCATGACACATTCAAACGGCTTACGATACGTGCGGAAATACGAAACCAGCACGGTGAGAAAGTGAACAAAGCGAAGATTGTAGCGGGGTGCCTTAAGTGAGCTATGAAAAAACATACCTCATACTCGGAGCGTCAGCTGATATGGGGCGGGAGCTCATCAGGGCTCTGGACAAGGAAAATCAGGGCTGCCTGTTCATCGCGCATTATCATTCATCCGCTGAGGCATTGGAGGCGATTCCCCTGCGGGAGGGCAACGCGCTTATGCCTGTTCGGGCTGATTTAAGCGATGATGAAGATGTTGAGTCTTTGATACGGCAGGTGCAGTCCGTCTGCGATGCACCTACACATATCGTGCATCTAGCCGCCCGCCCTTTTCGCTATATGAAGCTGAAGGAATTTGATGCGGACAGCCTGCGCATAGATATAGATATACAGGTATGCTCCTTTATGCACATTATGCAGGTATTCCTCCCTGTTATGGCGAAGAGGCGTGCGCATAATAAGGTAGTAGTAGTAACGTCTTACGTGGTCGAACGCCCGCCGCGCTTTATGGCGGATTATATCATCACCAAGCATGCGCTGCTGGGAGCGGTGCGTGCAGTCGCCGCAGATTATGCGGGCAAGGCTGTGAACATCAACGCGCTGTCACCATCGATGGTGGAGACAAAATTTCTCCAGAATGTTGACAGCCGTATCGTTCAGATGACGGCAGCTGGCAGTCCCGGCGGCAGGAATGCCACCCCTGCGGATATTGTGCCCGCGGCAGTATTTTTGCTTTCTGACGGCGCAAACTACATACATGGTGAAAACCTCTGCGTCACTAATGGAAGTACTGTCTGACAAAGGGATACCGTAATGAAGCAGTTTATTTATGATGCCTATATCCATATCGTCTACGGGCGGCTCCTGACCATACTCTCGCCGTACTTCTTCGCAGGCATCTTCCTGCTTGCCGTCCTGTATTATACGGTGTGCAGAAAGATGCAGTGGCAGCTCCTGCTCATGGCAAGCGCGGCATTCTATACGGCGAATGCGCCGTGGCGGGGGAACATCTGCATGCTTGCCCCTCTTGCTGCGTCATATTTCGCCGCGCTGTATGCGGGCAGGGCGGAACGGAGGCACAGGCTGGCGGCAGTGCTCGGCGCGGTCCTATTCGATGCGGCGGTGCTCATATTCTTCAAGGAGCGGGGCTTCTTCCGCTTCCTCATAGGGCTTGCCACGGGGCACAGGCCCGCGGATCTGGATATAACGGCACCCTTCGGCATTTCCTACCTGTCGCTCATGCTCATCAGCTACGTGCTCGACGTGTACTGGGGCACGGCGCCGGTCCAGAGGAACCCGTTCAAGTTCGCGCTGTCCGTCATCCTCCTGCCATTGGGGACATCGGGACCGATTGCCCGCTATGCGGAGATGAAGGAGCAGCTCTTTGTGCGGCACCGCTTTGATTATACGCAGTTCTGCTTCGGCGTGCAGCGCATCGTCTGGGGGCTGTTCAAAAAGATGGTCGTGGCGGACAGGCTTGCGCTCATCGTGGGGACCGTCTACGGCGCTTATGAAAACTATGCGGGCATAGTCATAGCGGTGGGCTTTGCCTGTTACACCCTGCAGGTGTACTGCGATTTTTCCGGCTGCATAGACATCGTGCTCGGCACGGGGCAGCTCTTCGGCTTCGCCCTGCCGGAAAACTTCCGCACGCCTTTCTTTGCCACGAGCCTGTCTGAAATATGGCGGCGGTGGCACATCACGCTCGGGCTCTGGGTAAAGGATTACGTGCTCTATCCCATCCTCAAATCGCGGGGAATACAGGCTCTGTCTTCGTTCCTGAAAAAATCTCTCGGAAAGAAGAACCGCTACGCAAGGCTCATCCCCACCTGGTGCGGCATGTTCGTGGTGTGGTTCACCGTCGGCTTCTGGCACGGCGGCTCGTGGAAATACATATTCGGCTCAGGCCTGTTCTTCTTTATGATGATAGCGGGCGGACAGCTGCTTGAGCCCCTGTTTGCGCTGCCCGTGAAGGCGCTGCGCATCAACACGGAGGCAGCGAGCTGGCGCTTTTTCAGGCGCGTGCGGACCTTTGCCCTCTTTTCCGCGAGCATCGCCTTTGACCGCGCGTTTTCGTTTTCCGAGGGGCTCAGGATATGGCGCAGGCTGTTTTCGCAGTGGAATCCGTGGGTGCTCTTTGACGGCACATTGTTCAAGCTGGGGCTTGATGTGATGGACTTCACCGTGGCGGTCATCGGGCTGCTTGTCATGCTGCTCGTGTCGAACCTGGAGCAGGCAAGGAGCGTCCGCATGAGGCTGGCGGAGCAGAACATTGCCTTCCGCTGGGCGATGTATCTGGGGCTGGTGTTCAGCGTGATTATCTTCGGAATGTATGGACCGGACTATAACGCGAATGCGTTTATATATGCAGGATTTTGACTTATGGGAACTGATTTTTCAACGGCAGCAGGAAAAGCCGTAAAGACTGTGCTCTTTTTCATGGTATTTCTCTGTTCATTCTGGTATGTCCACAATGTCCTGCTGATAAAGCGCACTGACGGCATTACCCCCATGCAAAATCTTTATGCGCAGAAACGCAATACGGTGGATGTATTGTTCTGTGGCTGTAGTTTGATGGGTCTGGGAATTGATCAAGAAGCCCTCTGGCATGAGTATGGTATAGCGGGCTATAATTTGTGGGGAAGCGTTCAGCCATTCTGGAACAGCTATTATTTTTTAAAGGAAGCATTGAAAACGCAGCAACCTAAGGTCATCGCGCTGGAAATGTCTCCGATACTTTATGGTTATGAATATCAGGATGATGCCCGTCAGCTCTGCAATACACAGGGAATGCACCTGTCAAAGAATGCGGTGCAGTCGGTATGGGCATCAACGCAAAAAGAAAGGCATCTGACGGTTTTGTTCAGTATATCTACTTTCCATTCCAGATGGAAGGAAATTAGGGCAGATGATTTCATGCATTTTCCGTGGACAAAGGAATTGATAAATAATAAAGGGAGTTCTGTCCGCTATGGTACGGGGCTTTCGCTAAATCCTCCTGCCGTTGATTTGACAGAAATCAGCGAAGTAAAGATGATGATGCCGAAAGAAGAGCAGTATCTCCGCCTGTTCATGGAGCTGTGCAAGGAATATGACATTCCCCTTTTGCTCATAAGGGCTCCTTCCAATAACTGCGTCGCCGAGCAGCCGTATTGCAACTATGTTTCCCGGCTGGCAGAAGCCTATGGCGCGAACTTCATCAATACAAATCAGTTTTTCAACCAGATTGGCTTTGCCAGTGATGATTTATATGATGGCGGTCATTTGAATACAAAGGGCTCTCGGAAATTGACGCACTATATCGGCTCAATTTTGCGTGATTCCTACGGCGTTCCCGACCGCAGGGGAGATTCAGACTATGAATCATGGGAAATAAACGCGCAGAATATGCGGAATGCGTATCTAAAGCTGATAACAGATGAGGACGAACGAAAGCGAGAAGAAGCTCGAAAATGATTTGGTCTGTCCTGTGCCATCTTTCAGAATAAACGGGTAGACGTACAGGATTGACAGCGTGGGGACTATCATCACGGCGTATTTTACGACCCACCGCATAGTAAGAGCGGCAGCGCCACCTGCAAAAAGAAGCGGAAGTGCGAGCAGTCGTCCAGTATGGCGGACTCGTACAGCTCGTTGGGAATGTTGTCACCGCCATATTGACCGCCGTGGTTTCATCTTAAACTTGTATCGCGAGCGTCGCAACTTTAAGGTGAAACTTGACTTTCTGTTAGTTCTGCCATATAATTCACCTTAGAGTTATGCCGTTTGCGTCGCAACTTTAAGGTGGATATTATGGTACAAAGGGATTTCTATCTTGGCAAAGTCATCCGCTCCATGTGGAATGGGGAGATAAAGGTTATAACGGGTATCCGCCGTTGCGGGAAGTCCGTCCTGCTTTTTGTGCTGTTCCATGAATACCTTCTGAAGAACGGCGTTCGGGAAAGCCAGATCATAAAGATTGAGCTGGACCAAAGGAGGAACTACAAGTACAGGAATCCCATAACTCTCTGCGAATACGTGGAGTCCATTGTTGCCGCAAATACTGGAGGTCAGTTCTATCTTTTCATCGATGAGGTGCAGTTCACCCAGAAAGTTGTTGACAAGGAGAACGGCGGAATCGAGGTCACGATATACGATATGCTCAACGAGCTAAAATCCTACAAGAACCTTGACGTGTATGTGACGGGCAGTAATTCAAAGGGGCTTTCCAGAGACATTGCCACCGAATTCCGGGGGCGCGCGACGCAAATCCGCACGTACCCCTTTTCCTTTAAAGAGTTCTATTCCGCCGTTGGAGGAGACGAGGGCAGGAGCCTTGATGAGTATATGCTGTACGGGGGGCTTCCACGGATAATCGTCCTGAATGACGAGGCAGATAAAAAGGAGTACCTTTCATCGCTTTACAGGGAATTGTATGTGAAAGACATCGTTGAGCGCAACGGCATAGGGCGTGAGGATATGCTGGACAACATCCTTGACTTCCTTGCATCCCAGATTGGCTCCCTGTCGAACCCGACGAACATAGCGAATGCGATAACGACGCTCAGGAAGGAGAATGTGAATTCTGTGCTCGTTGCAAGCTATATACAGCACATAGAGCATTCTTTTTTAATTAAGACCGCCAGACGCTATGATGTCAAGGGAAAGTCCTATTTCAGCTATCCGAACAAGTATTATTATTCGGACATGGGACTTCGCAACTCACGGCTCAATTTCCGGCAGTTTGACCGCGGTCACATTATGGAGAACGTCATCTACAATGAGCTTGTGGCGCGGGGATATTCCGTTGACGTTGGTGTGGTCACCGACCGATCCAGGGGGCAGAATGCACAGAAGGAGATAGACTTCGTTGTAAACGATGCCGACAGAAGGATCTATATCCAGTCGGCATTACAGATGGGCGGGGAGGAGAAGGCTGACTCTGAGCTAAAGTCCCTGCTACTCGCCAAGGACTTTTTCAAGAAGGTCATCGTACGGATGGATATTTCCCACAATTACTATGATGATAACGGCATCTTCCACTGCAACCTGATTGACTTTCTGCTGGGGCGGATAGATTTGTTCTGACTGTAATGCTGCCGCGAGACGGCTATAAAGCGTCGGGATTCATTCTCGACGCTTTTTTTATGTCTTCCCGCAAAAAATCATCCGCCGCTGTGAGTATCCGCTTTGCCCCGTCAAAATGGAGGGCAGAGAGCGCATGCGTAAAATCCATCAGTGCAATTTCAGCAATCTCTGCCTCCTGCGCCATCCCGCAGAATGGCACAGCGCTTCCTAGCCTTTGATGGCACCGATGAGGACTCCTTTCTCAAAGTATTTCTGTATGAACGGGTAGAAGCACAGGATTGGCAGCGTGGAGACTATCATCACGGCGTATTTTACTTGATCAGCGGAGCTCTGCGCGTAGCCGCCCTGCACGCCGCCGGAACCCTTTTCAAAGGCTTCGTTTAAAAGCAGGATGCGGCGGAGCACAATCTGCAGCGGTTCGTTTGCATTCTTGTTGTTGAACATGAGCGCGTTGAAGAAGTCGTTCCAGTGACCCACCGCGTAGTAGAGTACCAGCACGGAGAACACCGCTTTTGAGAGCGGCAGCACCACCTGCAAAAAGAAGCGGAAGTGCGAGCAGCCGTCCAGTATGGCGGACTCGTACAGCTCGTTGGGAATGTTGTCCTGTATAAAGGTGCGTGCGATAATCAGGTTATAGGTGTTGAGCGCGCCAAGCAGGATGAGGATTGTCTTTGTGCCTATCAGATGCAGGGAGCTGATGGTCATATACAGCGGGACAAGTCCGCCGCCAAAGAACATGGTGAACACAAAGTAGAACATCACTATGTTCCGCTGCTTGAACTCCTTGCGGGAAAGTGCGTATGCTGCCGGCATTGTCACCGCCATATTGACCGCCGTGCCCAGCACCACGTATATGATGGTGTTCAGGTAGCCCCGCCAGATACGCGAGTCTGCAAATACCTGCTCGTATCCATAAAAGCGGATATCCTTTGGCAGAAAGCGCACGGCGCCTATGTTTACGAGGTTTGAATTGCTGATAGAGGCAATCACCACAAACCAGAGCGGGTAAGCTATGATAAGGAACACCAGTACCGTAATTGCATACATACAGTAGGTAAAGATTGCATCACCTGATAAGACCCGCTTGTAATGGATTCTGAGCCGTTTATCGTACTGATCCATAAAATTATCATTCTCCTCTGCTTACATAAGGCCTGAGCCGGAAAGCCGTTTTGATATGCTGTTGGTAAGGATTAAAAAGACGAAGTTTACCAAGGTGTTGAAAAGTCCTACCGCCGAGCCAAAGCTGAACTGTGCCGAGCGCACGCCCACATTGTACACGTAGGTGGAAATCACCTGCGACACGCCGAGGTTCAGCGAGTTCTGCATAAGGTAAATCTTGTCAAAGCCGACGTTCAGAATGCCGCCCATGTTCAGAATGAGGAGTATGACGATGGTGGGCAGGAGGGCGGGAAAGTCCACGTGGACGATGGTCTGCCATTTGCTTGCCCCGTCAACCTTTGCCGCGTCGTACAGCTCTGGGTCCACAGCTGAAAGGGCGGCAAGGTAGATGATGCTGTTCCATCCCACGCTCTGCCATACGCCTGAAATCACATACACGGGAACGAATGCCTTTGGGTCGCCGAGCAGGTTCATTTTCTGCGGCACGAGGTGCAGGTACTTGAGGAAGTTTGAGATGACGCCGCTCCCGTTTGACAGCATGATGTTGAGCATAGACACCATGACGACCACGGAGATGAAGTAGGGAATGTACACCGTTGTCTGTACGGTTTTCTTCCACATCTGGTTCTTAATCTGGTTCAGCACCATCGCAAGGATGATGGGCGCGGGAAAGCCCACCACGATGCTGATGGCGGCGATGCGAAAGGTGTTTATGAGCGTCGTGCCGAACATGGCGCTGCTGAAATACTGCTTGAAGTATTTCAGCCCCACCCATTTGCCGCCGGTGATGCCGCTGGCAAAGCTGTATTCCCGAAATGCCAGCTGTATGCCGTACATGGGAACGTAATTAAAGATAAAGATATAGATGATGGCAGGAGTAAGCATCACCCACAGCTGCCAGGTGCTCTTTAGATAGTTCTTTGTCTTTATGGTCATCTTAACTCCTGCCTTTTTTTGTTATGCCGCTATTTTCCGCGGTAGGTGTTGAATGCCTTCTGCCTGATGGCAAGCACCTCGGGAAGTCCTGCGTTGTCCACCTGCTTTACGTAATTGTCCCAGTCTGCGTCGATGTCCTGCTGTCCGGTGAGCCACAGAGACCAGTAGTTGTACGTGATGTTGTTGATGTTCGCCTGATCTACCGCCATAGTGTTTGTATCTTCGGTGGAATACTTCATAAACGCCTGCGGATAGTAGTTGCCGTCAGATGCGTTTGTCTGTATCTTGTCGAGCACGCTCTGGTAGATTTTGCGTTCATTCACGGCGTTCTCCATATCCTGCGCCATATCAATCTGCGTGGCGCGGCGGATATACATGGGGCCCCAGTCTGCCATGGTGCTCGTCCATTTCCACGTGCCGGCGTCGGTGTCGGGATTGAGCGGTGCTTCTACCTTGTAGTGATTGTCTCCCACTTTGGAAACACAGCCGTCAGAGATGCCGCCGAAGAGCACCTGCACGGAGACTTCCGCGTCGTAGAACTTGTCCATAAAGCGCATGGCTGCCTGCTTGTTCTTGCACTTTGCGCTCATCGCAATGCGGTTTGCATCAAGGTTCAGACCGGTGTAGTCGTTGTTCCAGTATACTTCATAGTTTTTGCCGTTGAGGTCGTATTTGAGCGCGGGAACGGGCTTGTACTGGCTGTAGAGCGACGGACCAAACTTGTCTGTCTCTTCCCAGCCGAAGACGCAGCCGACGAGCGCATTGCCGTTTTCATCGCCGCGGGAAAGCGACTGGAACGCTGAATAGTCGTTGGTGATGGCGTTTTCATTGATGAGCCCTTCGGCATACAGGTCCCGCCAGTATTTCATAAAGTCGCGGTAGCGCGGGTCAACGGCGTAGTTCTTTACGGTGCCGTTCTCGGCGTAGTAGGCATCCCAGCCCCAGTTGGTGACGGGAATCCCCATGCCGCCGATGAGGCAGGTGAGGGAATATGCCCCGCCAAACCAGCCGTTGAAGTCCATGGGAATTTCATCGTTTGGATTGCCGTTGCCGTTGCAGTCGTTTTTCTTAAAGGCGAGCAGCACGCTGTGCAGTTCGCTGAACGTCGTTGGCATCTTGAGCCCCAGCTTGTCGAGCCATGTCTGATTGATGAAGAGCACGGTGTTTGTATAGGGCCACTTGCCTTGGAATTTGGGCAGAGAGTAGATTTCTCCTTCCTGTGTCTTTGAAAGCACCTCGGTGTCCGGCTCTTCGCGGAACATCGTCTGCACGTTAGGGGCATCGCTTTTGATGAGGTCCGTCAGTTCCTGGAACAGCCCCTTGTATGTAGCGTAGTCGGCATTGTTCGTGGCATTTATGAGGATGTCTGGAATGTCGCCGGAGGCAAAGCGGGTGGACTTTGTGGTGTCCCAGTCTGAGTATATCTGTTCCCACTGAATGGAAACGCCCGCTGCTTCCTCAATTTCCTTGATCCACTTCATTTCGTCTATGCTCTTGGTGAGCGGATGCGAGACGAACACGCCCGTCAGCTTTACCTTGCCGCCGCTTGAAGCGGAAGCTGAGCCGCTGTCCTTTTTGCCGCAGGAGAGCAGGACTGATGCACAGGTGAGCATGAATGCGGCCAGATACATTTTTTTTACTATCTTCATAAGAATCCTCCATTATTGATATGTATCAACGTTTTTCGCTTTCTAAACCAGTATAAGGCTGGAATTCCGTATTTGCCATAGTCAGAATACGTGAGTATATATAAATTTTCCAATCGAAACATTTACAAAATGCCGATTTTGATGGATAATATACAGGTATGAATGAAATTGCCTTTGGAAAGGCGCAGCTGCCCGTCATACTTGAGTGCGGGCGCATGGTTTGCCACGTGCCCTTCCTGCATCCGGACCGCTATGCCCCGTTCAACGTACTGCTTTATGTGCTCAGCGGTATGATAGAGGTGGTTGAGGATGGCGAAAGCTACGAAGTTCATGCCGGGGAGCTGTTATTTCTAAAGGAGAAAATACATCACTGGGGAACAAAGCCTGTGGAATGCGGCAGCGAGTGGTGTTACATTCATTTTACCCTTCCTGATGGCGGGGATAAAGCAGATGAAAAGCAGTGTATTTCCCTTCCCAAAAGGCAGGGAGGACTTTCCCACTCCGCCATAGAGGAGCGGCTGCTTGAATTTGTCGATATGGCAAACCGCCACGATTCTGTCGGTACATGGAAGGCGGGTGCTGTCTTTTTCCTGCTTTTGGTGGATATTGCCTTTTTCAAAATCCCCGTTCTGTCTGCGAAAGCGCAGCTTGCGTCAAAACTTGCCCTGTGGCTCAAGAAAAATGTTTCCCAGCCCTATGATTCCCAAAACTTGGAGGCTGCATTTAACCTCAGCTCAAAATATCTGGAAGCGATTTTTAAGGAAGAAAAGCGCATTTCCCTGCAAAAATATCACACAAAGCTCAAAATGGCGGAAGCCTGCCAGCTGTTGCGCACCACCCTCTATTCCGTGGGGGAAATAGCCCAAAGGCTCGGTTACAAGAGCGCGTTTTATTTTAGCCGCGTGTTCAGCAAGTCCCTCGGCACCAGCCCCACCGAATACCGCCACCGTCTGGAGGGGCTTATTTAGCGTGAACAAAAAAGACGCGGTTCCAAAGGGAGCCGCGTCTTTTTATTTACATTAGTCTAGTGCGTTAGCGGGAGGCCTTGATGACCGCCTGTGCACCGGCAAGGCGTGCTGCCGGAACACGGTACGGGGAGCAAGAGACGTAGTTCAAGCCAAGCGTGTAGCAGAGCTCTATGGAAGCGGGATCTCCGCCGTGCTCGCCACAGATGCCGAGGTGCAGGTCAGACTTGGCTGAACGGCCTTTGTTCTCTGCAATCTCAATCATAGCACCCACGCCGTCTGCATCAAGCGTCTTGAACGGATCGGTATCGAGTACCTTCTGGTCAAGGTAGGAATCGATGAACTTGCCGTAGTCGTCGCGGCTAAAGCCGAAGGTCGTCTGCGTAAGGTCGTTCGTACCGAATGAGAAGAAGTCAGCGTATTCGGCAATCTTGTCTGCCGTGGCAGCTGCCCTCGGGAACTCAATCATAGTGCCGATCTGGAAGGAGAGGTTTGTCTTCTTTGCTTCATTCACAGAAGCGATGACAGCCTCTGCCTGCGCGCGAATCTGCTTGAGCTCGTTGGCAGATGTGACATTGGGAATCATGATGCGCACGTCATGCGGAATACCTTTCTTTTCTGCGTCAACAGTGGCAAGAGCAATGGCCTCAACCTGCATCTCGTAGATTTCAGGATAGGTAATTGCGAGACGGCAGCCGCGGTGGCCGAGCATGGGGTTGTGCTCGTTGAGCTCCGCATACTTGGCATTGATTTTGTCCACGCTGTAGCCGAGCTTGCTTGCAAGAGCGTTTGCTTCCGCAGGGGTGGCAGCCTGAATGAACTCGTTAAGCGGCGGGTCAAGCAGACGGATTGTGACGGGGCGTCCTTCCATTGCCTTGATGATGCCAAAGAAGTCCTTCTGCTGCAGCGGCAGGATTTCCTTGAGGTTCTTCTTGCGGTCCTCGGTCGTTTCAGAAAGAATCATCTTCTGGAAAGAAGAGAGCTTCGGCTCCTCAAAGAACATATGCTCTGTGCGGCAGAGTCCGATACCAGCGGCTCCAAACTTAAATGCCTGCGGAGCCTCGTTCTGCTCTGCGTTTGCCAGAACCTCAAAGCCGTTCACTTTTTTGCCGGAGGGCGTAACGCGCTTGGAAGCGGCGCGGACCTCGTCAGCCCAGCCGAGGAATGTCTCAAGGTCTCCGGAAACAGAAGCGGGATTGACAGCGATTTCCTCGCCGTATACCCGACCCGTTGAACCGTCGATAGAGATAACATCACCCTTGGCGAATTTCTTTCCGCCGATGGTCACTTCGTCCTTGCCGGTGAACACAACGTCAGCGCAGCCGCAGACGCAGGGAGTTCCCATACCGCGGGCAACAACAGCCGCGTGAGAGGTGCGACCGCCCGTAGAGGTGAGAATGCCCTGTGCAACATACATACCCGCAATGTCGTCGGGAGATGTCTCTTTGCGGACGAGGATTACCTTCTTGCCTGCCTTGTCCCATTCAACGGCTTCTTCTGCCGTGAACACAATCTGGCCGCAGCCTGCTCCCGGAGAAGCGTTGAGCGCGGATGCCAGCGGTTTTGCCGCTTTGAGCGCCTTTGCATCGAACTGCGGGTGGAGCAGCTGGTCAAGCTGGTCGGGCTTTACGCGGAGCAGGGCTTCTTCTTTGGTGATGAGTCCCTCGCCAACCATATCGACAGCCATCTTGACGGCGGCGGCACCGGTGCGCTTGCCGTTGCGGCACTGGAGCATATAGAGCTTGCCTTCCTGAACGGTGAACTCCATATCCTGCATATCGTGGTAGTGCTGCTCAAGGCGGTTGCGGATCTTCGTGATTTCAGCAAAGATTTCCGGCTGCTGCTTTTCGAGGGCAGAAATGTCAAGCGGCGTGCGGATGCCTGCGACGACATCCTCGCCCTGCGCATTGATGAGGTATTCTGCCATGAAGTGATTCTCGCCGGTAGAAGGATCGCGGCTGAATGCAACGCCGGTTCCAGAGGTATCGCCCATGTTGCCGAAGACCATAGCCATGACCGTAACAGCGGTTCCCTTGATGACCCTTTCGTCAATGTTGTTGAGCTTGCGGTAGGTAATGGCGCGCGGGTTCATCCAGGAACCGAATACAGCGCCGATTGCTGCCCACATCTGCTTCTGCGGATCCTGCGGAAAGTCCTCGCCCTTTTCCTTCTTGTACATTTCCTTGTATTTTGTGACGATTTCCTGAAGGTTTTCGGTTGAAAGCTCGGGGTCTTCCTTTACGCCAGCTTTCTGCTTTACTGCTGTGATGATTTCTTCAAACTTGTCATGCTCAACGCCCATTGCGACGTTGCCGAACATCTGGATAAAACGGCGGTAGGCATCCCATGCGAAGCGCGGGTTGTTTGTCTTTTCTGCAAGGCCCAGAACGGACTTGTCGTTAAGGCCAAGGTTAAGGATGGTGTCCATCATGCCGGGCATAGACTCTGCGGCACCGGAACGGACTGAAACAAGGAGCGGGTCCTTTTCATCGCCAAGCTTCTTGCCCATGGACTTTTCAAGCCGGTCCAAGTATTTTGCAACCTCGTCGGCAAGACCTGCCGGGTATTTTCTTCCAAGCTTGTAGTATTCCTCGCATACGTCGATGGAAATGGTAAATCCAGACGGAACCGGCAGGCTCAGCGGCTTCTTTGCCATCTGCGCAAGGTTTGCACCCTTGCCGCCGAGCAGGGGACGCATTGTCTCATCGCCTTCTGCATCGCCATCGCCAAAGAAATAAACATATTTCTTTTCCTTCAACGGGCTGCCGCATTTTTTACAATTGTCGCCCTCTTCAAATGTTTCGTTACACTTAGGACAGATTTTCATGTCTTAATTTCTCCTTACTTAATCCTCTCAGTGCTTGTTTCTACAAAATCAGTTTGCAAGTATGATTCTATAAAAATTTGCAAAAATATTTTAACATCTGCTTGCTGTACTGTCAACCTTCTTGATAAAATCACCTTTTTCTTTATTATTCGTAAGGGAATTTGTCGCAAGAATTCGAAAGCGACTTTGTCGTATAT
>CAKZZK010000188.1 GCA_937885235.1 uncultured Treponema sp. | reverse complement strand
TTTAACATATGTTCAATAATTCAAGATATTTTTGATACATGCACATAAATATTTCTGAAGAAAAGCTTGAACGCCGCATCGGACTTCAGGTTCAGGTGCCTGCCAGCCGCCACCATGCGGCGGGCTTCCTCGGCAATTTCCGTTCCAAAGAGGGCGGCAAGCTCGTCTTTGGAATTTACATTTTCATCTCCCATATATATAAACCTCTTTTACTAATGAGTTCATATATATATTTGACGCAACTGCATGGTTTTGACAAAAATTGATGAAAAAAAAATCAAATTTTTGCTTTTCCCTCTTCGGCTTCAACAGATTTTATCTCCAACCTACCTGCAAGTATTATATCGTTATATCGCTATTTACCAAGCCATTTTCCGCTATCATCAAAATATATTTCTCCCGCATCGAACCCCGGATGCCTCCCGTCCTTCTCGCTCAGAAGCGGCGTAATCCCCGGTGCCATGGAAGCCCAGTCTATGCCAATCTGCGGGTCGTTCCACATCAGCCCGCCCTCACCCTGCGGGTCATAAAAGTCCGTGCACTTGTATGCGAACACCGCCGTGTCGGACAGCACGTAGAAACCGTGCGCGAAGCCTTCGGGAATATAGAACTCGTTCTGTTTTTCTGCATCCAGTATGACGCCGTACCACTTTCCGAACGCAGGGGAATTATTCCGCAAGTCCACGGCGACATCATACACCCTGCCGGACACAGCCCGCACGAGCTTCCCTTGCGGATGCCTCGTCTGGAAGTGCAGTCCGCGCAACACGCCCTTTGAAGAACAACTCTGGTTGTCTTGCACGAAGCGCATCGTCAGCCCTGCTTCTGCGAAGTCCTTCTCGTTATACACCTCAAAGAAATATCCACGCGCGTCACCAAAGACCTTCGGCTGTACCTCGTACAGTCCGGGGATTTCAATTCCGCCGGCAAAGCACTTCTTGAATTCAAACGCCATGCCTCACGCCTCCTTCTCCGCAATGTATTTCAAGTACTCGCCGTAATCCGTCTTGTATCCTGCGGCAAGTCCTAAAAGATTTTCCTTTGCAATCCAGCCGTTCGTGTATGCTATCTCTTCAATGCAGCCCACGTACATGCCCTGCCGCCGCTGTATCGTTGCAATATAGTTCGATGCCTCAAGCAGCCCGTCGTAGGTCCCTGTGTCGAGCCACGCCATGCCTCGTCCAAGCAGCTCCACCGCGAGAGCACCTTTTTCAAGGTATGCGTTGTTCACCGCCGTTATCTCTATCTCCCCTCGCGCGCTCGGCTTTACGTTCCGTGCAATGTCAACTACGTCATTATTATAGAAATACAATCCCGGCACCGCGTAGTCTGACTTCGGCTTTGCTGGCTTCTCCTCAATGCCGAGCACCTTCCCACCCTTGTCAAACTCCACAACTCCGTAAGCCGTGGGATTCTTGACGGGGTAGCCGAAAATGACCGCGCCCTCAGATTTCGTTTCAATCCTCTGTGCGGCCCGCCGCAGCGTCTGTGTAAAGCCCTGTCCGTAGAAGATGTTGTCTCCTAAAACAAGAGCCACATCATCGGAGCCTATAAAATCCTTTCCCACGATGAACGCATCCGCAAGCCCCCGCGGCCTGTCCTGCACCGCATAGGAAAACTCCATGCCGAGCCATGAACCGTCGCCGAAAAGCTCCCTGAACAGCGGGATGTCCCGCGGTGTGGAGATAACCAGCACCTCGCGTATCCCCGCGAGCATGAGCACGCTCAGCGGGTAATAAATCATGGGCTTGTCATAGAGCGGCAGCATCTGTTTTGATACAGCCCTTGTAACAGGATAAAGGCGGGTTCCGCTCCCGCCTGCAAGTATTATTCCTTTCATATCCGTTTCACCTTATTACTCCAAATTTGAAACCGTTGTATGCGCACACCGGATGCCACAGCAATTCTATCGCATGCTGTATGGCGCTCACCCCGTCCACGCCGAACTTCTGCGCCGCCATGCAGAACGCGTTCCCTATCGCGAACGTCATGTCCCGGTACGTGTTGCAGTACAGCTTTATCAGCTCCGCCTCCTCGAGCGACTCCGCCTCCACCACGCACGGCGTCATGTGCCGGAACAGCGCCTGGGCAATTTCTACGGACTTCCTGTTGTTGCCGCTCACTATTTGCGGCAGGTGCGTCAGCTCCTCCACCGCGACGCCCTCCAGCGTCCGCTCGGGGCACATGGACACGAGGACCTCCCCCTCGGGCTTCCCGCACATCCCCGCAAGGAACGGGAGCACTATCCGCCGCGTGGTTCCCACCGAGACGGTGCTCCTCAGGATGACAAGCTGGCTCCCGTCGTACACGCCCTTTATCGACAGCAGGGCGGACTTGATGTACTCGAAGTTCGGCTCCTCGCTCCCCTTCTTCAGCGGCGTCCCCACCGTGATTATGAACGCGTCAAACTTCACGTCCTCCGGAAACCCCTCCGCCACGTAGAAAGTCTTCCCGCTGGTCCTCTGGATGAGGTTGTCAAGCCCCGGCTCGTAGAAGTGCGCGCGGTTCTGCTTCAGGCAGTCCTTTATGTGCCTGTTCGTCTCCACCCCGTACACGTCTACCCCGTGCGTGGATGCCGCCACGGCGAGCGTCAGGCCGACGTAGCCAAGTCCGATTATTCCGATTGTCATTATGACTTACTCCTTATATTTTAAATAAAAATGCAACGTATTTTTTTTCGTTGCATTTCCGTCTGATTTCTGCTACAATAAAATCAAATAGAAAACAAAATCAATGACAGCATCTCGCCACGCCCTGACTTTTCTTTTTCCGTGAACAGAAGAACGAATGTCGTTTCACTTTCCGTACTCGAAGGCGAGGACAAACCGTACACATTACGCGGAAAGGCATACAAACGGAGCGGAACAGCAAGCATTGAAGTAGACCGACTTGCATACAACAGGCTTGTTCTTGAAGGAGAAGGGAAAGCATTTGAGGAACTCCCGTCTAGAGCCCAAGACCTGCACTTTGAAACACTCTCCCGCTATTTCTCAGAAAAGCTTGAAGTTTCAGATATGGGAAACGATATTCTGAAAACGCTTGAACTCTATTCTTCCAAAACAGGATTCAATATTGCCGCAGCCCTGCTTGCCGATGAAAACGGTTTCCCTGGAATCGACATCGTTCGCTTCGGGTCTTCCATCGATGAAATCATGGACAGAAAAACTTTTGGAAAACAGTCGGTCCTTTTGCAGTATGAAAAAGCCATTGAAATGTTCAGGACATATTATACATATGAAAAAATAAACGGAATCGAACGTTCGGACATTGAAGTCCTCCCCGAAAAAGCTTTCCGCGAAGCAGTAGCAAACGCAATCGTCCACAGGACGTGGGACACAAACGCCCATATACGGATTGAAATGTTTTCCGATAAGATTGTCATCACGTCTCCCGGCGGACTTCCGACAGGAATCAGCGAAAGCGAATACCTGGAAGGCCGTATTTCACTCTTGAGGAATCAAATCCTCGGTTCCGTCTTTTTCCGGCTGCGCCTCATTGAAAAATTTGGCACGGGAATCCGACGAATCAAAGCCACCTACAAGGATTCTGTCATGAAGCCAGAATTCATTGT
>CAKZZK010000187.1 GCA_937885235.1 uncultured Treponema sp. | reverse complement strand
CTTTGCTCAAAAAGCGAAAAATGCCTGCTTTATGCTCTACAGCAACTATAATGCGGTTGCCCTGCCTCTAATTCCTGCTGCTCTTTCACATATTCCTCAAACTCACGGCTGATCATAATGTTGGCAGCGATGCTGATTAAGGAAATGGCAAGCAGCACCAGCAACACAAAGCGGATAGCAAGGGTAGAACGGAGACTTTGCCACCTCAATTTACCTCACCTCCGAATTTATAGCCCAAACCGTGAACGGTTTTTACATAAATCGGACTCTTTGGGTCGGTTTCCACTTTTCTGCGGAGATTTTTAATATGAGTGTCAATCACACGGTCATAGCCGTCAAAATCTGGGCCAAAAACAAGGTCAATCAAATCATCCCGTATAAAAACCTTTTTCGGGTATTTGATCATAGCAGAGAGGATCTTCCACTCACTGGGAGTCAGGCTCAAAAGCTCCCCCTGTTTCCTTACTTCGTTATGCTCAAAGTCAATTTGCAGGTCGTTGTCATTCCATGAAAATTTTTCCGCCAGTGGCTTCAGATCATCAGCCGTCCGGCGCAGAATGACCTCCATACGGGCATATAGCTGTTTCACACTAAAGGGCTTTGTTACATAGTCATCCGCACCGATGCTCAAGCCATTCAGCACATCATTTTCCTGTGTCTTGGCCGTCAGCATAATGATCGGTACTCTTGACTGTTTACGTATCACCTGACAGATTTCTTCGCCCGACATACCCGGCAGCATTAAGTCCAGAATTATAAACATGATGGGGTGTTCCTGAAAAATCTCAAGCGCCTCTTTGCCATCTGCGGCAGCAAACACATGGTAGCCTTGTTTTGTTATATATGCGGAAACCGATTCACGGATCATCGCTTCATCGTCAATGACTAATACATTTTTCGCTGTTGCCATATAAAAATCTCTTTCTATCAAAACGTAAAATGCGATAATAATCCATGAAAAGCATACCACAAATCCGCCTATGTTTCAATTCCAGTCTTTGCTCCTTTATCAACTATTCTTCATAGTCGTTTTTGCTTTCACCTTTTTTGTTCTTGACGCTGTCCTTGTCACGCAGGAACGCCATTGCCAGCAAAATCGCAGCGACGGGAATGATACAGTGCCAATGGCTAATCAATATATTCATTCGGTTGACCTCCTTATTTTATCTTGCGTGTATTCTATCAAGGAGATTTGTGGTTTTTATGTGGATTCTTATTTTTTTAAAAAGACTTGCTTTTTGACCGATGGTGTGTAACTTTGAGCGGCTCACACTCTGGAGTATATGTCCGTTTCTTTTTTTCCTGCAACTGTAAAACTATTTCAAAGGGGCTGACCTAGAAGTAATTAAAACTTCATCAGAGGACAGCCTTTTTTATCTTTAAATAAATTTTTTGCGGTTATGTTGTTCATCTTTTTTTCTTTTATTTACACTATACAATACAACTATATTTATGTCAGTCTCCTTTATGGCTATCGCCGTAAATTCTCCCGGGAGCATAGCGCTTCACCCCTGCGGGGCACGCGGCATTGCAACAGCCATTGCACCCCGCCATTTTGAGAGAAAATCAGCCGCGCTTGCGGAAAGTGACAGGGCTTATCTTCATAAGCTCCAAATCGCCTGTGGCAGAGATTGCTTCGCCGGGGGCAAAGGCAAAGATATCCTCCGCCTTGGCAGCCTCGCCGTTCACCGTTCCCTCGCCTTCAAGCACAAAGAAGAGCACGTAGTCGCCCGGCTGGGGCTTTCCCTTCGCCTTGGCAAGCACATCGCTGTATTCCTCTTCGACAAAAATCTGCTCCAGCGTAAAATAGGGGCAGGAAAACACGCCGGGGAAGCGCACCACGTTGCGCACGCTGTCATTCTTGATGCACGCAAGGGACTTCTCCACATGGCACTCGCGCCCGCGCCCCCAGTCATACAGACGGTAGGTAACGTCGCTTGACTGCTGCACCTCAAGAAGCCTGAGCCCTCCGCCTATGGCATGAACAGTGCCCGCGGGGATATAGATAAAATCTCCCGCCTCCACCTTCACATAGCGCAGGCAGTCCTCCAGAGAATTTGCCTGAATGGCTTTGCGCAGCTCGCTGTCCGTATACACGCCGTTCAGACCGTAAACCAGCTGCGCCCCCTCATCGGCGGAAAGCACATACCAGCACTCAGTTTTACCCCGACAGTGCTCATAGAGCTGCGCCTTTGCATCATCGGGATGCACCTGCACGCTCAACCTGTCGTTTGCCTGAATCACCTTGATGAGCAAGGGGTAGTCGCCCCCTACAAAAGATTCAAAATCATCCTGCTTTCCATTCGGGTGCGTGGATGCAAGCCACAGCTCATAGCCCCAAATTTTTTCTGATTTCAACGCCGTCAATCTGCGCATCGTTACTTCTCCCACAAAAGCTCTGGATAATAGCCATCCTGAATTTTCTTTGCAATTTCCGCCTTGACAATCTCCCTGTCCTGCGGATACGTCATGCCGAACCACTGCTCCGTCGAGGTGAAAAACTTGATGCTGCCCTTGCCGTGCTTCACGATGTCGCTGGCTGCGACGGGCAGGAGCGCCTCTGCTTTCGGCTTGTCAAGGGAAGATTTCTTGAAGTCCTCCCAGTACAGGTGGAACTCATCAAATGCCTGCGTGCTGAACGCAAAGAGGTTCATGCTCACCCATTCCTTGCCGCTCAGGGGGATTTTCTTGCCGTCAAGCTCGCTTATAATCTGCTCCCCCTCGTAGCCAATCTTGGTGTTTTCCGTGATGGACTCAAGATAGCCGTCTTTCACCGTGCACACGCCCCTGCTCACCGTACCGCTGCGGCTCATCGTGTTGCCAAGCACATAGCCCACCATGGCGTGCTCGGTGGATGCCGCATCAAGGGCAGAAAGGTAGGTGCCGAGCGTCTTGAAAGCATCGCGCCCGTAATAATCGTCGCTGTTTATGACGGCGAAGGGGGCATTCACCTGCTTTTCCGCGCAGAGCACCGCGTGGATGGTGCCCCACGGCTTGGTGCGGGAGGCTGCCTTCGCCTGCTCTTCCGCAGTCAGCAGGGCATCCGGCGTCTGGAAGACATACTCCGCATCAAAGTTGCGCGCCACGCGGTCAAAGAGGCGGGCACGGAAATCAGCCTCTATATCCTTGCGGATAACATAGACAACCTTGCCAAAACCGCACTGCCGCGCGTCAAACGTGGCGTAATCAAGCAGGCACTCGTTGTGCAGCCCCACGGCATCAATCTGCTTTACCCCGCCGTAACGGCTGCCCATGCCCGCGGCGAGGACTAACAATGTGGGTTTCATGCCGTCACCGCCTCCAGCGCAATCTTCATCATATTTGTAAACGTGGTCTGCCGCTCTTCCGCAGTCGTCTCACCGCCGAGCACGATGTGGTCGCTCACGGTGAGCACGGCAAGCGCCTTGCGTCCGAACTTTGCCGCAAGCGTGTAGAGCTCCGCAGCTTCCATCTCCACGCCGAGCGCGCCATACTCCGCCCACAGCTTCCAGTTGGATTTCGGGTCATAGAACATATCGCTGGACACGCACAAGCCCACGTGGGGGGCAATGCCCAGCTTCTGTGCCGCGGCATGAGCCTTGGACAAGAGCCCAAAGTCCGCCACGGGGGCAAAATGCAAGCCATTGAAACGCATGGTGTTCAGCCCGCTGTCGGAGCACGCGCCTTCCGCGAGTATGACGTTCCTGAGCGCGACATCTTTCTGGATTGCCCCGCAGGTTCCCACCCGCACAGCCTTCTGCACGTTATAAAACTGGAATAATTCATTGACATAGATTGAAAGTGACGGCTGTCCCATGCCCGTCCCCTGCACGGAAACGCGTTTGCCATTGTACGTACCGGTAAAGCCGTACATGCCGCGCACTTCGTTATAGCATACGGCATCTTGCAGGAAATTCTCGGCAATAAACTTTGCCCTCAGCGGATCTCCCGGCAGCAGGACTGCCTCCGCAATGGCGCCCTCCGGCGCATTGATATGTGTACTCATAGCCCCAGTATAACACAGTTTCTCCATTTGCGATAGAGCAAGTTACGCAATTTACTTAAAATCGCCCGTGTCGCGCCCCCAAACTCGGCGAGTCACAAGTCCAGACTCGGCGAGTCGCAATCTCTGACTCGACGGGTCACGAAACCAGCCTCGACGAGTCGCGAACTCGGACTTGGGGGATTTGTAAAGGCAATAATACGAAAAAATGGCATCTCATTTACATTTTAAGGAAATATTACATCGTCTTCTATCTTGAAGTCAATCAAAATTCGATACTGCATATTTATTGAAACAGAAAACAATTCTAAGAATTGGTGGTGTTACAGAAAGTATGCCCCTTGAAAAAACGGGGCATTTTCTTATGCCGGCATACATTTCGTAACACCTCCCAAAGCTGTAATACAGCTCCTATTCGTAGAGCACGAACACCGCCCAGTAGTACGGAGCGTTCTCCGCGCTCTTTGCCGCCGGTGAGCACGCTCACGGATACAGAACTCCTCACAAAAAGTGCAAAAATCTCTGTTTTTTTCTTGATAATACGTAAAAACACGTATACAATAAGATTAGGAAGAGGAATCAAATGAAAGTTTCGGAGATGATCAGAAAAATCAAGAAGGTCGGATGCTACATCGTGGAACATGGCAAAGAACATGATAAATGGTATAGCCCGTCACCGGCAGATTTTTCCGCGTTCCGAGACATCAAAATAAGGAGCTTCCGACAGGTACAGCTGGGAGCATAGTGAAGGACGCAGGGCTTTAACAGGAGGTTCATAATGGCAAAGTATGCATATCCGGCAGTATTTACACCAGAAGAAAATGGATTGTTTTCGGTTACTTTTCCAGATTTAGAAGGCTGCTATACCTGCGGAGACAACATCGAAGATGCAATCAGAATGGCAGAAGATGTTCTTGCATTCACACTCTACGACTACGAGCAGGAGAGAAAGAATCTCCCTGCCCCCTCATCTTTTACAGATATTCCCCTAAAAGAAGGAGATTTTGTAAATTTCGTACGCTGTGACACACAAGAATACCATCGCAGGAACAGCACTCGCGCGGTAAAGAAAACATTGTCTGTTCCTGAATGGCTCAATGACGAAGCAGAAAAAGCAGGACTCAATTTCAGCCAGGTGCTGCAAGAGGCTTTGAAAGAAAAACTCGGCGTGGCATAGGGGCAGCCTTTTATACCATCTGCATTATCAGCTGTTTTTGTCTTTGATTGTTGGAAATTCCGTATTGCTAAGTATGTCTTCTTTTGTGATACTGCACTGGGGAATCCAACAGCCTCCATTGCATAAATCTCCGAAGAACACACAATCAAGACAGACTTTATTCAAAGAATTTAAGCGGAGCTCGTAGAAGCGCTTATAGAGATGGTTCAATACTGGGAACCTCGAAAAACTATATTTAACGGTCTTTATTCCCGTCAATGAAATAAATT
>CAKZZK010000186.1 GCA_937885235.1 uncultured Treponema sp. | reverse complement strand
TCAGACGTGTGCTCTTCCGATCTCGGCTTGGTCCACCGCGGCGACTTTTTCCTTTATAGCGCGGTAGCGCTCGCGCTCTGATTCGGGGACGGCGTACTTGTCTATAAGCGCGATGATGGAATCTGCCGTGTCAAAATCGAAGGCTTGGATGCATTCGGCGAGGTTTTTGAGGGCGGCCTGGTACTGGGTGCTTTCCATCGGCTCCTTTGCCGCGCTGTCCTGTGGGGCAAAGGGGGCAAGCCGCTCCCGGTATGCCTGATACAGCGAAAGCAGGGCGGGCGTTTTGCGCTCTATTTCTTCCGTATCTTCCCTGTCGCCGCACTGTTCTAATTCTGCCGCAAGCGCGGACAGCTCCGCAGCGCCGATAAGCCGCGCAGAACTTTTGAGCGCGTGCACGAGCACCGTGTAGTTCTTGAAATCCTTTTCCCCGGCATAGCGGGCAATGTCGGAAGCCTTTGTGTCGATGGCGGCGTGGAAGTCCCGCAGTGCTTTCCGCAGCAAGTCCTCCCCGCCGCAGTTTGCAAGCGCAGAACGCACGTCGATGCCCTGTATGGAAGCAAGGTCCTGCGGGAGGGCAGCCTCGCCTGCACCGTTTTCTTCCTTTTTGCAGAGCTTAACTTTCTCTTCCGGCAGATAGTGGATGAGCATCTTTTCCAGCTTTACGCTGTCCATGGGCTTGGTGAGGTAGTCCGTAAAGCCCTCGGCAAGGTACATCTCCCGCGCACCGGAGATGGCGTTTGCGGTGAGCGCGATGCACGGCACGCCCTTGTTCCTGCTGGCTTCGAGCGCCTGCATGGCATGAAGCGTCTCTATGCCGTCCATGCCGGGCATACGGTGATCTATGAAGATGACGTCATAGTGCTTTTTCTGTATCAATTCCAGCGTTTCAAGCCCGCTTTCCGCAGTGTCAACGGCTATCTGCGTCTGCTTTAGAAGCCCCTTTGCCACCGTCAGGTTGAGCTTTGTGTCGTCAACCACGAGCACCTGAGCGTCCGGCGCCCTGAAGCTTTCGTGGTATGCCGCTGCCTGCGCCGCGCTTTTGCGGTAGGTCTCTTCAAAATTGCCGATTTCTTCCCACGCGGCAACCTTCTGCCTGACGGTAAAGAAAAAGTCGCTGCCCTTGCCGTACACGCTCTTTACTTCCAGCTTGCTCCCCATGAGGACGAGCAGCTGCTGCACGATGTTTATGCCGAGTCCCGTACCCTCTATGCTGCGGTTCTTCTCCTCTTCAATGCGCTGGAAGGCGGTGAAGAGCTTGGGTATGTCTTCCTCCTTTATGCCCATGCCCGTGTCCTCTACGTGCACAGAGAGCAGAATGTGTTCATCGTCCTCCTTCTGCCCTGCCATGCGCAGCGTGATGGAACCGCTTGCCGTGTACTTGACGGCATTCGTCAGGATGTTCAGCACGCACTGCTTTATCCTTACGTCATCGCCTATGAGCAGGTGGGGCAGAGTGCCGTCTATGTCGAGATTGAAGGCAAGCCCCTTGCTTTTCGCCTTGCCCTCGATCATATTGAGCAGGTCATTGATTGTAGAGCTGAGGTCATATTCTACCGGGATGATTTCAAGCTTGCCTGCCTCTATTTTGGAAAAATCGAGGATGTCGTTCACCAGGCTCAAGAGGCTGCGGCCCGCGCTCTGTATATCTACCGCGTAGCCCACGATGTGCTTCTCCGCGCTCTCACGGATGATCATCTCGTCCAGACCAAGCACCGCGTTGATAGGGGTGCGGATTTCGTGGCTCATATTGGAGAGGAAGAGGGATTTTGCCTTGCTTGCCTCCTTTGCCACGGCGAGGTCATTCTGCAGCTGCTTTTCGTGCTCTATGTTTTCTATGTATGCCGCAAGGAAGTCCGCCGCCCGCACGAGGGAGTCGTAGAGTATGCCTATTTCGTCTTTAGAGCGGATATTGAGCGAGTGGATGTCTATGGGCGGGGCACCCGGCTTGAAGTTTTCCCCGCTGTACGTGACATCCACCGTCCGCGCCATGAGGGTGAGCGGCAGGGAAATCTGCGAGTTGGATATGCCGAGGGACAGCAGGATAATGGGAATGCCTATAATGCTCATGATGATGGTGAGCTTGGTGGCAAAGATTATCGTGTCCATGGAAACATCCGCCATATAGTGCCCGAAATCCCCCGAAAAGAGCGCGTCTGCCACGCCGAATGCGGCAATCATCAGGATGATTGCCTGTCCGATGATGAGGGTGTTTATCTTCGTGCTTATCTTTGCTCCCTTGCGCCTTGCTATTTCCTGCCGCAGGTCTTCCAGCTCTTTTATCATATAGGAGCTGGTAAAGAAGAGCATACGGATTTTTTCCGGCAGCACGTTGTAATAGAGGTAACAGCATACGCAGGTGAGCGTGCAGGGCAATATGGCGGTGCTGTCGAAGAAATAGAGCGATATTTCCCGTGGGTGCAGCCTGCTCAGGAAAGTTATCACGATTCCCCGCGAAACGCTTACCACAAGGATAAAGATGCTGTCGGTGATGGCAGTCTTCCACAGGCTTTTGTACCACTTGCGGAAGATGGGCAGGTTTGCTATGAGGGATGCGGCAAGCAGTATGAAGGCATGGAGCGCAAAGCCATCGTCGCCCCCTATGGTCTCCACGATAAAGTAGCAGAGCACGACGAGTGCACCCATGCTGTAGCCGGAGAGGGAGGTGAGCATCATCACGATGAAGATCTGAAAGGCATCCCGGTATATGTTGCCAAGCCATGTGCTGCCGTCCCCATAGCTGAAATGCTCGCATATCAGCAGCAGGACAAAGCTGATTATGGTTGACAGGGGGATTGTCAGCCGGTACGCTTTCTGGTAAAAGAGTGCGCGGGCGGCATCGCTGCCTTCCCCTGAATGGATGCTTAGATCTTGCATGGTTCTGTCATTGTAGCGCATTTTTGCAGAATAGGCAAATGCCTTGTCATTTTCTTCTATTTATGTTAGAGTTTTTTCAAATGTTTGCCTTTCGCTTTGCTTTGAGGAATGTGGTCGCCCGCAAGAGCTCCATAGTCATCATCCTCTTCATAGCTTTTTCCATTTCCCTGCTCGTGGTGTCAAACGCGGTTTTTGACGGCACTGACAACGGGCTTGAAAAGACCTTTATAAACAGCTTTACGGGAAACATCGTCATCCGCCCCAAGGCAGAGTTTCCGCTGAGCCTTTTCGGCAACGATTCCCCCCTCCACGGAGAGCTTTCCGCCATTCCCTCCCTTGTGCCGTATGCGGAGCTTGCAGACTATGTTGCCTGCACGGAAGGCATTTCCACTACGCTGCCCCAGCTTTCGGGCTTTGCGGCGGTCTGTGATGCCGAAGACCATGCCTGGTTCTGCCTTTTCGGCGTAGAGGCGGAGGACTACGTGCGCGAGATGAGCGGCATTCATATTGTGGAAGGGGGCGTCATTCCCCGCGGAACGAGGGGCATGATGATAAGCCGGGGTGCGCTTGCCGCCCTGCAGGAGGAGACGGGAGCCAAAGAGCAGCTAAAGCTCGGCGACAATGTGAAGGTGTGGATGTCTGACGGCGTGTCGCTGACCATCCGCCTGCTGCCGCTCGTAGGCATCTATGACTATGCCGTGGAAAACGAGACGCTTAACAGGATTGTGATTGTTGACCCCGTGACGCTTCGCGAGCTTTCGCAGGTGCGGGACTTTATCCCCGATGATGCCATTGACCCCTCAAAGATGGACATCATGATTGAGGATGTGTCCGAATTGGACGAGCTTTTTTCCTCCGCAGAAGACAGCGAGGGCGTGGAGGCAGAGGGGCAGGATTTTTCTCTGGATGCCGTCATCGCTTCCGGGAACAACGACGATGCCTCGCAGAGCACGGTATGGTCCTTCCTCATCTGCAAGACAGAGGAAAACGCGTCCGTCGGCAGGATTGTCAGGCAGCTGAACGCGGAGTTCAAAAAGCGGGACTGGCCCGTGCAGGCGGTAAAGTGGCGGAAAGCTGCGGGAGGCACGGTGAACTACATATTTTATCTGCGCGTCATACTGAACGTGGGCATCATACTCATTCTGCTGACGGGCTTTATCGTCATAGCGAACACGCTCATCGTGGTGGCTCTGGGACGGGTCTGCGAGACGGGCACCTTGCGCGCCATTGGGGCAAAGCGGCGCTTTGTTGCCCTGCAGTTTTTCTTTGAAACCGCCATACTCACCGTGAGCGCGGGAATCCTCGGCTGCGTGGTGGGTGCCGTTGCCCACCGCGTGATTCTCTTTGTCCGCATACATATTGAAAACTCCCTGCTCGTGCAGCTCTTCGGCGGCTCGGTGCTGGAGACGGTGCTGACGCCGGGAAATATCGGCGGCTGCCTTGCGCTGTCCTGCGCGCTCGCCTTCCTTGGCTGGCTCTATCCCGTCCGCGTGGCTCTGGACAGCAATCCCGTGGAAGCGATGAGGGGGCAGATATGAATCCGTTTTCTTTTTTTTCGAGCATGGCTCTGCACACGCTGGTGTTCAGCCGCAAACAGTATGTCTCCCTCTTCTTGGTTTCTCTGATGGGTGTGCTCATCATGCTTTCCGCAGTCTTTGTATCTGACGGCATGCTCCGCGCTGTCCACAGGAAAGCGAAGGTCTATTACGGCGGGGACCTGATGCTCATGGGGGGCAACGAGGTCACAAGGCACCTTGGCGATATTCCGCTCCTCCGCTCTCGGCTGAGGGAGGTGGTCGGGGATGACGTGCGCTTTTTTTCCCGCATTGACCTTGATGCAAGCGAATCCCAGTTCTTCTACGAGGGAACAAGCGTGCGCCTCCGTATGTTCAAGGGTGTGGATTTTGACGATGAGGCAGAGCTTTTTTCCACGTTTGACTTCCAGGAAGGGGGCGCGTTTTCTTCCCCGGAACACGATACGGTACTTCTTTCCACCTATATGGCACGCCGTCTGGGTGTGCGGGTCGGCGACATGGTAACGCTTATGCTGATAACAGAGGACAGGGGTTTTACCAACACGATGAACCTGCGACTTGCGGGCATCTTTGCCGACACAAGCCTTTTCGGGGCGTATACGGCGTATCTCGACATACGCGCCATGAGGATAGTGGGCGACTACGCGGATGACCTTGTGAACAGGCTCTGCCTCTACTATCCCCACGATGAGCCAGATCACAAGGATGTGCTTGCCGTGCAGGAGGGGCTGGAGCGGTACTACAAGCTCTGCCCCCTCACCGATGACAAGCAGAATGTGTACGATGCGCTTCGCAACTACAAGGTCGAGGACGGCACGCTCTACGGCATTGTGACGCTTGATGCAAATGTCAAAAACCTCCAGCTGCTCATCGATGCCATGAAGGCTGTGGTGGCGCTCGTCATCGTCGTGCTGGTAGTCATCATCTCTGTGGGCATGGGCAGCACCTTCCGCATTATCGTGATGAAGCGTGTGACGGAGATTGGCACCTACCGCGCGCTCGGCATGAAGCCGAGGGGGGTCAAGCTGCTTTTTCTGACAGAATCCTTCTATTTATTGCTGGCGGGCTTCATCGCGGGCTTGCTCTGCGCATTCGGACTGACGGCTCTGTTCTCACTCTTTGATTTTTCCTTCATACCGTCTTTCAGCATCTTTTTGGAGGGGAACCATCTGCTTTCCGCTTACAAAATAGAAAAATCTTTGCTATTATTTTTTATAATTTTTGTAACGACAGAGCTGTCAATGTTGTTTACTATACGAAATGTGGTTCATATAAGTCCCGTCGGTGCACTTGCAACGACGGCATAGATGCCGCATAATTTTAAGGTTTATGGAGTTTTGTATGAAAAAAGGCATTGTTAAATCTCTTGTACCGCTTCTTTCGCTCGCGCTGTGTGCGGAGCTTTCTTTTGCCGCGGACTCGCTGTCTGCCTCTGCTGCGGCAAGCCTGCTTAAAAAGACGGATACGAACACAGCTTTCATGGGTACTGATTTTTCCGCCAACTACACGCTTGTGCAGGATAAACCCGGTCAGGGAAAGGATACAACCACAGCGGTCATGTACCGTCGTGATGATGCGGATTCGTATACCATCCTGATTACTGGTCCTGCTTCCGACAAGGGCAAGGGCTATGTAAAGTTTGACCAGACTGTCTGGTATTATGACCCCGCGGACAAGCAGTTTGAAGCTTTCAGCGCAAGCCGCAAGCTGGTGGGGACAAACGCCACTGCGGGAGACCTTTCCCCCCAGACCTTCAGCCGCGATTACAAGATTGCTTCCGCCACGAAGGTAAAGCTTGGCAAACTGGACTGCGTGCTCTTTGACCTGTCTGCAAAGGCATCTGGCGTGGCATATCCATCCATAAAGCTGTGGGTTACCGCAGATGACGGGCTTATCAGAAAGCGCGAAGACTACAGCCTTTCCGGGCAGCTCCTGCGCACCACAGCCATTCCCTCATACCAGAAGTTCCAGGGACACTCCGTGCCTGAAAAGATGGTCATTGTGGACAACCTCCGCGGCAAGAAGATAAACAACAAGATGCAGTATGAGCAGACGCAGGTGACTGTTTCCAATGTGTCCTTCACCAAGCAGAGCAACACTGTCTATACCAAGAAATACGTGGAAATGATGGGCAACACGAAATGAGACGTTCCTGCTGCCTCTGTATCTTCCTCCTGCTTCTCCTTATTCCCGCTTTCCCGCGGGTGAGGAGTGCCCTGACCACTGGGGCGGGGAGAGGAAGCAGTGGCGGCAGTGCGGGCAGGACACCTGCAAGCTCATCCTCTGGTGCAGCGGCAGATGATGATGCTGATTTTTCCGATGCGGAAAGCGACGATGACTATGCAGATGCCCTTGCCGAAGATGAAGGCGACGGGGATCTTGACGATATGTTTGCCGATGCCGAAGATGTGGAGCTGTCTGAGGCAGAGGTAACACAGAACACGCCGCAATCTTCCCTTGACACGAGCAGCTGGGCACAGGTCATCAAGCTCTATGGCTCGTTCAGCGCCGGTGTGGGCTATCTTTCCCAGGTTTATCCCAGTCCAAACCAGACTCCCTTTGCTTCATTTGAAAACTACCTCGGCTTTACCGCCCGCCCCGCGAATGACATATACGTCAAAGGGCAGATGTACACCTGCTTTCCGGATTTTGATATGAATCTCGACACGCTCTATGCCGAGTACGTGATGAACGACATCATGTATATCACTATCGGTGCTGCCGGTACCAGCTGGGGCAATTCCGTCCTCTTTGATACGAATATCCTCGATGACGAAAAGGATGACAAGACCGTGCTCTTTGACACGGGGCACGTCTCCTCCAAGCGTTTTGACGCCGTTGCCACGCTCCCCGTAGGACACGGGCAGCTGCAGGGGCTCATCATGTATGCAGGCGGCGCGGACATCAATGACCTGAGCTCCAAATACCTCTCCTATGCCGCTTCCGCGGAATATACCATTGGCGTTGTGGGGGTAAAGCTCTTTGCGCGAAAGTGGGCGGCGGCGGACATAAACAGGATGCAGCCTGCCGTGGGTGCGGAAGTAACGACAGACATTGCGGGCAACCACCTTACCCTCTGGGGAAAGGTCCATGCCGAAAAGGGTAAGGTTTATGATACGGATAAGATTTCCTATGCGAAGTTTGTCGGCGGCTGGAGCAGGCTGTGGACCACAGAGAGCATGGGACGCATCGGCGCCTGCATTGAATATCAGATTACCTATGACTTTGACAAGGAAAAAGACGAGCGCCGCTCTGACGCTATAGGCCTTACCTTTGCCTGGAACCACATTGGCGGTTCTGACTTTACCCCTGCAATCCAGTGGTACGGAAACCTCACCGACAAGCAGGGCTACGTCATTCCAAGCCTCACCTACTCAGGCCTTTCTCACCTGAGGCTGCGCATTATTGCCCCCGTCATCTACGGAGGGGCATCGTACACATATAAAAAGACGTTTTCATCAACAAAAGAAGCCCCCACCGTGCTGGTGGGCATTATCTGCTCACTTTCCGTGGGGTATTAGGAAAATCACGCCCCCGCATCCATCACATAGCAAACAGATGTTTCTGCGGGACGAATGGGGCAATCAGTTTAAATCTCACCACGTGTCATTTTTAATCATCTCCCAGACCGCAGCTTTTGACGCATTACAAACAAATGTCTGCTCTTCAAGCGGTACTTTATCGTACACCGCATTAATCTGCTTGATATGTGTTTCTGACGGCGCCAATTCATCTTCGTCATCGTCTATGCTCTGAATCACAACATTCTCACGCAATTTTACGAGGCTTTTTAATACCTCAAAAAATGATAAATCAACATTTTGCATTGTTACAGTCATTTTTCACCCCCACGCCGCATCCTTTCGTTGGTTTCAAAAAGCATAGCCTCTTGAAACCAACTTTACTTTCTATGCGTCTATGCTGCTCATATCAGCCACGTCTTTCGTGTAGTCAACGCCCTCTACGTCGAAGCCGTTGATGGCGAGGAAGTCATGCCGAATGCCTTCGAGGTCAACGAGGGTGGAAACATTCTCCTCGGTAACGGAGGGCATAATTTTGTCCACTTCCGCCTGTACCGCGGGGTCAAGCTCCCAGTCGTCTATGCGGATGCGCCCCTCTGCGTCCGTGGGCACAGTTGCCGCCGCGCCGTCTTGGCCTGTGTAGAGCCTTTCGGCAAAGAGACGCTCCATCTGTTCGATGCAGCCCTCGTGCGTTCCCTTCGCCTTCATCACCTTGAACAGGATGCCAAGGTAGAGCGAAATGATGGGGATGACTGCGGACGAGCGGGTGATAAGCCCCTTGTTGACGGACACGTATGCCGCGCCGCCCAGCTCTTTCAAGCTTGCGTCAATCGCATGGGCACGCTTTTCAAGGTCCTTCTTTGCCTCGCCTATGGTGCCGTCGCGGTAGATGGCGTGGCTGAGCGCGGGGCCAATGTAGGAGTAGGCTACGGTGCGGCAGCCTTCCGCGAGCACGCCGGCTTCTTTGAGCTGCTTTATCCAGCGCTCCCAGTCTTCGCCGCCCATCACCTTTACAGTGTTCGGGATTTCATCCCCTTCCGCAGGGCTTGCCGCCGCATGGGTGATTTTTCCCGTCATCATATCGAGAGCCGCACCCGCGTATTCCTGCCCGATGGGCTTGATGACCGACTTGTAGAGCACCTTGCTGTCAGGGTCAGTGCGCACGGGGCTTGCGAGGGAGTAGATGATGAGGTCCGCCTTTGCGCCCCAGCTTTTAAGCTCGTCTATGACAGTCTTCCGGCACTCGTCGCTGAATGCGTCCGCATTGAAGGTGCTGCTCTTGAGCCCCGCTGCCGTTGCCGCGCGGTCAAAGGCAAGGTTGTTGTACCAGCCGGGAGTGCCGCCCTTTGTCTGTGTGGGCTGCTTTTCAAAGGAGACGCCTATGGTGTCTGCCCCGTATTCAAAAGCCGCGCTAATCCTGCTGCCAAGGCCATAGCCCGTGGAACAGCCGAGGACAAGCACCGTCTTAGGCCCCTTGCCGCCCTCAGCCTTTGCCTTTATCCCGCGCTTTGCTTTCTGCGCCTTGACATAGGCAATCTGTTTCTCTGTTTCCTTCGCACAGCCTACCGGATGTGCATTTATGCAGATATTGCTGCGAATCATTGGCTTTATTACCATCGTATTACTCCTATTTGACTCTTGTTTTGATCCATTAATTTTTAAGATTGATTGTAATCGTAGAATTCGTGGGGCGGCGGGAAGCGTCGGAGCCGTAGTTGGGGCTGTATTTTCCTGCGGGCAGGTCAGAAAGCACGCGGTTGTTGCAGATCACCGCCATATCCATATAATCCGTGAGCATTGTTGACAGGGCAGACAGGAAGATGTCCGCAAGCGAGCCCACAAGGCTTTCCCCCGAAGAAAGATTCTGGGACGCATCCGTGATGACGATGCCGCTCTTTGTGTACAGCACCTCGTTGGTCCTCGTGGACTTGATGAGGTATTCAATCTTCACCGTCACCGAGGAATCCAGCAGGGATTTTGTCCACGCCGTAATCGTGGTGAACACCGCCGCGTCTGCCCCGAAAATCTCGTGGAACTGGGACAGGTCGCCGTCGATGAACATCTCCGCGTCATAGGCGCTTTCCCGCTGCAGCACCTCCAGCATCAGGTTGGGCGGAAGCACGTAATAGCCCGCCTCGGCAAGTGGCACGGAAAGCGTGGTGTAGAAGTAATCCTTTGCGTCCACGTTGGCGCTGTTGTTGATTGGCGGCATGATGAGCAGGACGACAGGCTTTTCCTCATAGAACTGCCGGTATGCCTCCCCCTTTGTGGCGCCGGACATAAAGTTTTCCTCTTCCGTCAGCATCGACAGGCAGGAAGACAGCAAAAGCGATGCACAGAGAAGGGCGCCGGTCAGAAGAGCCTTGGACAAAGCGTTAATTTTCATTTTCCTCAAACCTCTTCAATATGCGCATGATAAGCGTGCTGGATTCGGGATACAGCTCCATCTCCTTCATGAGCATTGCCTTTCCTTCATCCCTGCTGCCGCTCTTTATCAAAAGCCAGCCGTAATCCGCATAGATTCCCGGCGGCACCGTGCCGCGGGAACCTCCCTGCTTTGAGATTATCTGGTCGTAGCTCTTGAGGAGATTCTGCAGCGAGCCGAGGTCCGCTTTCTTAAAGTATTTGTAGGCATTGCTCTGGTAGTTGCTCCAGCTGTACAGCCCCGCCGCCATGCACAGGGACGGGGATGCCGCAAGCGCGGCTGCCAGCGCAAGCACGGCAAGGGCTTTTTTCATGGCAGGCTCACAGTCCGTATTTCCTGCGCGGACACGAAAATCTGCTTGACAAGGATGGTGTTGCCCTTGTTGTCAAAGACTTCCACTTTGTGCGCACCCGGCGTGACGGCGTAGGTGTTGTCGTTCTTGCTCACCTTTTCGCCTGACTTGTTCACCTTTGCGGTGATCTTCACGTCATCGTCAAAGATGACGGTGACGCTGCTGTACTGGGAGCCGACAAACTGCACGTAGCCCTCGTTGGCGCGGCCATAGGAGATTGAACGGGCGCTCTTGCAGCCCGCAAGCACGGAACAAAGGGCAAACAGTGCCGCTATGACGGAAAGAAAGGCGTATTTTCTCATTATTTCTTCTCCATAACTTCGTAGTTTTCAATGTTCCCCGCATCGACATAGCCCTGCGTCAGCTGCACCTGGGCATATTCGTTCGTAACGGAAGAACCGCCTGTGGAAAGCACGCGCACTTCGCCAACCTTGGTGCCCGGCAGCTCAATGTACATACCGGTCTGCGGATTGCGCACCCTGTTGCCCTTTTCGTACACGGCAAAGACATCGCCCGGCTTTACGCCCTGATTTGCGCCGCCGCCGATGAACATACCGCTGCCGTCGTAAGAGAGGATGTAGGATTTCCACGGCCTGTCCATACAGTTGTTGATGACATTCTCCACCAGCTGGGAGATGGCTGCGCTGATAGCCTTGTCGCTGAGCGTTGCATCATAGCCCGCCTGACCGCCGAAGCCGAGTACGGTGGAAGCCTCTGTCTCTGCCTCGCCCTTGCCTTCATCGGAATAGATGATTTCACCCGTGGAAACATCCACAAGGCGGATTGCCACGCCCGCCTGCACGGTCTGCCGCTTGGTCTGGGTAAACAGCCCTGTTTCACCCGTGTTCTTGCGCCCGAACTCGGTGACGGAGCCTATAATCAGGTAATCCGCACCCACCTTCTGCGCAAGGTCTTCCGCACCGGAGTATTCCTCCAGCTCTTTCTGGATGAGGTCCGCATCAGCGCGCTCAAGCAGGATGAACTTGCCCGAAGAGGCGAGGCGGGAAGTCAGGATATCCACAGCCTGCTTGCCGAGCGGGTCATTGTTCTTGTCGTAGAAAGCACCCTTGGCATATTCAGTCTCATTGGAAAAGCGGGCTATAGCCACTTTGCGCTTGAGTCCCTGATAATTCTGCTGCTGTTGCTGCTGATTTTTCTCCTGCTGCACGAGCGCGGCGTTGTTTGCCGTTATGTCTGGCTTGCTGCTTACACAGGCGGCAAAAAGCAGCGGCATGGTCGCCGCAAGCAGGATATTCGTTACTTTCATAGTGTTCCCCCTTAACATAGTGAAAACCAGTTTTTACTGGCTTTATCCTTAAAAAAAACTACCATATTTTCCATAATATTTCAAGTCCACGATAGCTTCATATCATAAAAACAAAGACGGTGTGCATCTTGTTACAGTTTTTTGCCCCGCGCTATGAAATCCATCTTGCGCAGCTCCTTGCGGGATGGAGGCATTCGCTCTGCTCCCTGCGGTAAAGAAGCAGGCTTTTTGTTGTAGGGAGAGCCCCTGTCCCGCCAGACGGGGATTTCAGGCGTGCTGTCCCCGCGTTCCACGTAGGAAAGCCATTCGCCGCTTTCGGGCACCTCGAATTTCATCGGCCTTGCCGTCACGGGATGGACAAAAGCGAGCGTACGGGCATGGAGGGCAAGCCTGTGGAAGGGGTCTGTGCGCGCGCGGTAGTTTTCATCCCCCGCAAGCGGATAGCGGCGGGAGGCGAGGTGAGCGCGGATCTGGTTCTTTTTTCCCGTATCCAGAGAAAGCTCAAAGAGCGTGTGCGTCTTGCCCCTCGCTATGACGGCAAAGTGAGTCCGTGCCTCTACGGTTTTGGCATGGTCGTCCGCATCGTGGGGAACATAGCCCACGTGGCGCGCGTTCTGTGCGAGGGGCGCGTCTATGGTCCCGCTGTCCGGCAGGGCATCTTCCCTGCGGCGGGGATTTTCCGCAACCGCGCGGTAGAGCCTTTCGGTCACCATCGTGTGCCACTGCGCCAACACCTTGTGCTGGACTGCCTCGCTCAGCACAAAGAGCATCACCCCGCTTGTGTCGCGGTCAAGCCTGTGTACGACAAAGACTTTTTTGTGCAAGAGCTTTTCGAGCACTCCCTGTGCGGTGCGCGCGCGGCTTCCGGGATAGGGCACGGAAAGCATACCGCTCGGCTTGTTGATGACGACAATGGCTTCGTCCTCATAGAGGATGTCGAGCCTTTCTTTGCCATAGTCCGCCTTGTGCTCCCGCTTGTAGCGCGTGCTTGCCTTTACGTTCATCTAGTGCCGTCCTTTACAAGTGCGACAAAGACGCAGCAGAGCGCGGTGAGCAGGACAAGGTAGGCGAGAAAGCCCGCCTGCAAAACCGTCTTTGTCAGCTCGTTGTGCAGGACGACGGTGACAAGCCCCGAGGCAAGCGTGAGCGCCCCCATTATATAGAAGATAGTTCCCGCAATTTTGCTTATCGGCGCCTTTTGCACGGAGGACGGGCTTTTGAGGTACGCCGCCAGCACGCAGAAGACGCCTCCCACCGCCATAAACACTATGCCGCAGGCGAGGACTAGGTGCGGATTATTGGTAACATTCATACTGCTACAGTATAAGCGGAATGGGGGCATTTGTCGAGTGCGGGCAGCGGCGCTGACGCGGGGCAATTTTTTCTAAAACGAAATGTCTTAGCGTGTAAAACATTCTGTTTTAGGTGCTAAAACATTTTGTTTTAAACGCTAAGACAAAACGTTTTAGAGCCTGAGACGAAATGTTTTATGTGCTAGGACAGGATGGTTTTCGCAATGGTGTGGACGGCGCTCCCACTGTGTCACGCCTTTTTCCCGCAGGAGCCGCCACAATCCGCAAGGCGTCCCCTTACAGCGCAGCTGCGTTTCTGCTTACTTCAGAACAAATAAAAAACATCGAGGAAGACACTCAGCTTAAAAATCAATAGACTCGCAGCGGAAGCTGTTGTTTTTTGTGTCTATAAAGAGAATTGCAAAATTGTGCGGCGCAATGTCATTGAGTATGCTGCCTACCGTCACCGCGCGGAACGAGCTGTAGTTTTTTTCCTCATGGACATGCGTATGCCCGGAAAAGGCAAACACGACGTTATGTTTTGCGTAGAGGGAAAGGAGCTTTGCGGACTCGGTGTCGTTGAGCATGCTGTACGTGAGGGACTCTGAATAGGGCGGATAATGGCTGAAGGTGATTTTCCTGTTGCCGTCATCCGCCAGCTCTTCTTCCAGTTTGTGCAGCTGCGCATAGCCAAGCGTACCGTCGGCAGTATCAATTACATAGAAGGATATGCCGCGGATTTTTATGCGGAAGAATGTGGAAAAAGCTATTGCGTCCATATACTTGCGCCCATAGTCGCCGGAAGCATAGGTATCATGATTTCCCGCAGTGCTGAAGACCTGCATTCCCAGTGCCTCAAGGCGGGAACGGAATGCCAGGTATGTGGCATATTCGCTGTCGTAGCCGTGGTCGGCTATATCTCCGAGGACTATGCAGAAAGCGGCTTTTTCATCTTCGGCAAAGGGATAGGCGGCTATATATGACAGGAAGTCTTCCATGTCTCTGCTTCCCTTGTCAAGGTGCATATCTGAAATCACCACGACGGCATATTTTTGAGGTATCGAAGCGGCAGGCTCTACGTCGCAAAACTCCGCTCGTTCATCAATGCCGTATGTTTTGCCAAGCAGGGAGTCAATCCCGTTCTGGCAGGAAAGCAGCAGTGTGCAAAGCAGGGCTGTGATGCCCAGAACATTAAAACGCATACATCGCCCCCAGACGCAGGTCAGCGTGCTCCAGCTGCGTGTTTTCCTGCGCAGAAATGCTCGTAAAGCGAAGAAGCAGCTCTCCGGCAAGCGACCATTGCCCGCTGCATGCCCAGCGGGTATCGAGAGACAGTGACGGCATGATGAGGCGGGGATAGTGGAAGTAGCTGTATGTGCCGACCGTTACGCCTATTTCGCCCCTGTCCGAAAGCTTCTGGCTTAAGCGTGCGGACAGGATGGCATTTCCCGTGATGAGGTAATTATTGTGCTTTATAAGTTCATAGACAAGGGTGTGCTTGTAGCCCGCGCCGGCAAAGAGGCTGAGCGCTGTTCCCGTTGCGCGGAGGGCTGCCGTTGCAGAGCCGCGGAGCAGCAAATCCGCGATGAGTGCGTCTGTTTCCAGAAATTCAGCATGGAGCAGGGGTCCTGCCCCCAGTTTTACTGAAACTGGGGAAGCCGCAAAGAAAGTTTTCTGTATGCTGCATTCGCCCGTAAGGTCAAGGGCGCTTGCGGCATACTGCATTCCTGCATTAGCCTGCCAGTTTTTTCCCTGATGCTCGTACAGCGCGGTCAGCGTCTGCGCGTACTGCGAGGAATATCCTGTCCCCCCCCCCGTTGCCGAAGAACAGACCTATGGCGTTGCCCTCGGCGGAAAGCGGGGCTGTGCGGCAGAGGCAGAGGGTCATGCAGAGAGTAAGCAGCTTCCAGTTCATATAAATCGCCATATTATATTGCAATCGGCAGAATATGGCAAGCGCGGGCTTGTTGAAACAATATCTGCAAATCGTTATACTTGTCGTTAAAATGAGATATTTAGGCAATAAAGAGTCTATTGTTGAGCAAATTAGAAATCTCTTGGCAGAAAAAGGTCTTTTGAAAGGGGGGCTATCTTTTTTTGATGCTTTTTGTGGAACTGGAGCTGTCGCCAATTCACTCAAAGATATATATAATGAGCCAGTTTCAAAAGTCGCTACAAGGGATAAACCCATTGGAAAACAGACGAAA
>CAKZZK010000185.1 GCA_937885235.1 uncultured Treponema sp. | reverse complement strand
TTTTTTTTATTTTTTTTCACTTTTTTCCCCGGAGGTGCTGCGGACATAAAAAAAGGCGTCAGGAACAGTTCCTGACGCCCATCCAAGCTACCCGATTAGCTCTATAAATGCCCGCTCCACATCCTTGACCCTCACACGGAAAGAGCCGTATCTATGGTCAAATACAATTCTGCAGTTTTCCCCCTTGCCAAACCCACCGCTGTAAATCCTGTAATCAGAGTAATGATAGTAGACTCCGAAAATCAGCACGGATTTTACCCCGAAGCAGTTCGCTATATGCGCAAAGCCACTGTCTATGCCGACAAAGCATTCCGCGCGGCTGATTATCGCGGCTATCTCCTGCAGGTCCGCGATATCCGTACAGTCAACATATCTCCCGCTTTTAGTCCTGATTATCCGCTCGGTCCCCAGTTCCACGACAGTATAGCCAAGGCGGAGAAGCCGCAGTGCCAATGCATTCCACTTGCGTGCCGTCCAGTCCTTTATCCGCATATTGGACTTGCAGTGAAAGACAACATAGCGTTCAGGCAGTTTCTGAGGAACACGGACGGCAGGATCAAGATAGAAAACAGGAGGCTCATCCGGCACCTCCATTCCGGCACAAAGGCTGAATGCCTCCAGCAGGTTCCCGCAATGCAGGTAGGTTTCAAACGTGATGAAGGGATTTACCGCGTTATGATGGATAAAGCCGGTGTCCGGACAGCGCAGCCCGTTGAAATGCAAGTCCACGGCGACCTGCCCCTTCGCCACATCCAGAGAGGCAAGCAACGCGGATGACTCCGCAAGATTTGCCACCGTGCGGACCTCGGCGATGAAGGGATTGCATTTCAAGACGGCTTCATAGCCTTTCCTCACAATCCAGACAACCTTCGCTCCCTGCCACCGAGCCTTCAGATAGCGGACAACTGGCTCGCACGCCACTATGTCTCCGAGGGAAATAATCAGATGAATATAGAAGACAAGTTCCGCATCCGGCGGCACAGAGGCAGCCAGCCGCTCGACATAGCAGGTATCTGGCAGTGCCTCGGCCCGTTCCGCAGCAGGAGACGCATAAACATCATCAGGGACAGCAGAAAAAGGCTCACGCCGAATAACGTGCCGGACGAAGAAAGAAACCAAAAAACCGCAGAAAGCACGGAGAGCATACGGCAGCCCGTAGTAGCGGCGGTTCCGGGCGAACTCCGCAAGCTGGCGGGAAATGCGGGAAAACGCTTTACCAGACCTCACAGCCCTTCATCAAATAATTCCGCACGTAGTCCGCCACACCCTCTTCCAGCGTATAAAACGGCTCAACATATCCCGCCCCCCGCAGCTTTGCCATATCTGCCTGCGTGTAGTACTGGTACTTCTCCCGCAGCTCCGCGGGCATTTCGATAAACTCAATATCAGGTTCACGCCCCATCGCATGGAAGGTGGCGACAGTAAGGTCGCAGAATGTCCTTGCCTTTCCCGTTCCCAAATTGAACAGACCGCTCAGCTCCGGATGCTCCAGCGCAAAGCGGATGACGCGGCAGACATCCTTCACATACACAAAATCCCGCAGCTGCCCGCCGTCCGCAACACCACTGCGGTACGACTTGAACAGCCCCATCTTTCCCGTCTGCGTAATCTTGTTGAACGCATGGAATACCACACTCGCCATGCTCCCCTTGAAATACTCATTCGGACCGTACACGTTGAAGAACTTGAAGCCCGCGTGCTGCCTCGGAACAGGCTTTCCGGCGGCAATTTCCCTCTCCGCCCAAAGGTCGAAGAGCTGCTTTGAATAGCCGTAGCCGTTCAGCGGCCGCAGGAGCCGGAAGTCCGCCTTGTCGTCAAAGCCCTGCGAGCCGTCCCCATAGGTCGCCGCGCTGGAGGCATAGATAAAGGAAGCCCCCTCCTCCGCGCAGAACGTCCACAGCGCCTTCGTATATCCGAAATTGTTCTTATAAAGGAAATCGAAGTCCTTCTCAGTGGTTGCCGAGCACGCCCCCATGTGGATGATGCACTCTACATTTCCCCTGAACTCCGGCTGCCGTGCAAGAAAATCATCACGGGGGATGTATTCGGTATACGCCTTGTTCCGCAGGTTCATCCACTTGTCGCTCTGGGCGATATGGTCCACGACAACGACATCCTTCCTCCCCATGTCATTCAGCATACGCACGACGCAGCTTCCAATAAAGCCTGCTCCGCCGGTTACTATTATCATCGTCATTCCTCCTGATCCGTTTTTTTCGGATTATAAAAAAATCTTGACAACAGGAATAAGCGCATCCATACCGTATGTGTACCCCCACCACGCCGCGCGGTGCATTCCGTCAACAATAACCATATCCTGGTTTACAATGATAAGGAAATCATTCCGACATCCCGCCTCCAGACTCGCCAATAAGCGCTCATATTTTTCAACGCTATGGATATTGTTGTCCAGCTTTTTTTGCCTTACGGCTATGTTCTTTCTATAGATTTCTTCTTTGCCTGCCAGATAAAGATATGCAGGGCTATCCGCAATCGGGGTATTGTTCCACTTCTCACCGTCAAAAACTGTTGCTTTCAAGAGAGCAACAGGAATCTGATCTAGCGTATAATAGCATACTTTTATTTTCGGCAGCCATTCTTGAATCCACTGCGTATCCAAACGGCTGCCAAGCTCGGCGGAAAGCTTCTGCCTCATATTTTCGTGAGCCAGTTTCAAAAGTCGCTACAAGGGATAAACCCATTGGAAAACAGACGAA
>CAKZZK010000184.1 GCA_937885235.1 uncultured Treponema sp. | reverse complement strand
AGCCCCACTGCCCCCGCGGCGTTCACCGTGCCAGCTTCAAATTTGTGGGGCAGCTCCGCATAGGTAACAAAACCGCGAGTCACATACTCAATCATCTCTCCGCCTGAAAGAAACGGCGGCATAGCTTCAAAGAGGGATTTTCTTCCATAGAGCGCCCCTATTCCCATGGGACCGCAAAGCTTATGACCGCTGAAAGCGAGGAAGTCCGCCCCCAGTGCCTGAACGTCAACCTTCTGGTGGGGAGTGCTCTGGGCGCCGTCAACCACGACAAGGGCACCATTGCCGCCGTTTCCCACCCGATGAGCATAGGCGGCAATCTCCTTGACAGGATTTGTGATACCAAAGACATTGCTCACCTGCGTGATGGCGACAAGCTTCGTCCGTGCACCTATTTTTCCCTCGTATTCTTCCTTGCTGATGATGCCGTCGGGACTGCACTCAAGAAACACAAGTTTTGCCTTTTTTGCTTTGCAGACCATCTGCCACGGCAACAGGTTGGAATGGTGCTCCATGGCGGAAACCACAAGCTCATCACCCTCCTGTACATTCGTAAGCCCCCAGCTATACGCCACAAGATTCAGGCTTTCCGTAGCGTTCCGCGTAAAGACGATTTCCGCATCCTCTGCCGCATTCACAAACTGCGCGATGGTGTGCCTCGCCGCTTCGTACAGGTCTGTGGCACGGATACTCAGGCTGTACAGCCCGCGCAGGGGATTGGCATTGGCAGTGCGATAAAAATTCGCCACCGCTTCCACAACACATTCAGGACGCTGCGCCGTAGCCGCGCTGTCAAGATAGACAAGCCCCTTGTTCTCGTTGCTTTCAAAGATTTTAAAATCCTTACGACAGGCATTCACCGTGCTCATGTTGCCAACGCTCCTTCAATATAGTTTTGTATCGCTTCAACCAGCTGGGCATCTGGAATATGGCGGCATACGGATTCCATCTTTGCCTTTACGACAAGCTTCTGCGCGGTGGCAGCATCCAGCCCCCTGCTCTGCATATAAAATAAAAGCTCCTTGCCAAGCCTGCCTATGGAAGCCCCGTGCCGTCCGTCCACCGCTTCCTCGTCGCAGAGGATGACGGGCAGGGACTTGTTCACCACGTCGGGGCTTAAAAGAAGAACGTTTTCCTGCTCATCGCCAGTGGATTCAGCGCAGCCCTTCCTGAAATCTATCGTGCCACGCCAAGTCTTCTTCGCCTTGTCCGCAAGCACGCCGTCTACACTCATCGTACTCGCACTGCCCCGCCCCTCTTGCCGAGAGACATAGTTCACATCAAGCGAATGCTCTGCCCGCACCATGTAGCCGAGCCGCCCGTTAAAGCGTGCAGCGTTTCCCGTCAGAGCGGCATAGGTACCAGCATGAACCTGAGCACCCCCCAGTTCCAGCTGGGTACAGGCTATGTATGCGCCGTCTTCCACTTTTGCGCCAACTGAATTGAAGCAGGAAAAACCATTTCCAAGCAGGTTCACCGTTACCAGATGGACGACAGCGTCTTTCCCCGTATGCACGGTGATGCGGCTGCCAAAGCTACCACCTGCATCCCTCAGAGAAGCAAAGTCAAGGATAAAGATGGAGCTGCTGCCCTCCTCCGCATAAATCACCGTGTCCGCAGCGGAAAAGCTGCCGTCTGCAAGATTATAAGAAAGCCTCACGGGTTTTGCAGAAAATCCGGCGGGAACAATGAACTTTCCCACCATAATGCCTGCATCCTTTGTCACGGCATCAAACTGGGCATCGAACGAAGCCCCCAGACCGCTTTCTATACGCGCGGCTTTTTCCGCAGTTTCCGGCAGCAGCCTTTGGAAATCAAGCTCATCATCGGGCATCGTCAGGGAAAATCCCGCTTCCTTTTCAAGCCGAGCCTCAAGGCGACTGCGGTTTATGTCCAAATGATTCCACGTCAGGATGGGAGGCTGATTTACCGCTGTATCTATAATCGTTGCCATCACATCGTTCCTTTCATCTCAAGGCGGATGAGGTTGTTCATTTCTACCGCATATTCCAGCGGCAGCTCCTTGCTCACGGGGTTGGCAAAACCGCTCACAATCATAGCGCGCGCTTCCTCCTCGCTTATACCCCGGCTCATCAGGTAAAAGATAGCCTTGTTCGATATGCGTCCGATTTTCGCTTCATGGCCTATGTCGCAGTCATCGGTCATGATATTCATGGCGGGAACGGTGTCCGAACGGCTCTCGCCGTCAAGCATGAGGCTCTGGCAGTCAACGCTCGCCTTGGCGTGCTTTGCCTCCTTGTTCACCACGATGGCACTGCGGTAGGTGGAAATGCCCCCTCCCTTGCTGATTGACTTGGTATTGATGACGCTCGAGGTATAGCGACCAAGGTGTATCATCTTTGCACCCGTGTCAAGGTTCTGCCCCTTGCCCGCAAAGGTGATGCCCGTGAACTCGCAGCGCGAATGGTCGCCCTTGAGTATCGTCGTGGGGTACAGGTAGGAGATATGGCTGCCGAAGGACCCGCTCACCCACTCCATCGTAGCCCCCTCGTCCACGAGGGCACGCTTGGTGTTCAAGTTATACATATTCTTTGACCAGTTTTCAATGGTGCTGTAACGCAGGTGCGCGCCCTTCTTGACGTAGAGCTCCACACAACCCGCATGGAGGTTTGCCACATTGTACTTCGGAGCCGAACAGCCTTCAATAAAATGCAGATCAGCCCCTTCGTCCACGATGATGAGCGTGTGCTCGAACTGCCCCGCCCCTGCCGCATTCAGACGAAAATAAGACTGCAAGGGAATCTTCACCTTGACTCCCTTGGGCACGTAGACAAAGCTGCCACCGCTCCACAGCGCGCCGTGCAGGGCGGCAAATTTATGGTCTGAGGGAGGGACAAGGCGCATAAAATAGTCTTCCACCATGTCCGCATACTGCCCTTTGAGCGCGCTTTCAAAATCAGTGTAGACAACGCCCTGCTCTGAGACCTCGTCCGTCACCTTGTGATAGACAATCTCGCTGTCGTACTGGGCGCCCACCCCCGCAAGGCTCTGGCGCTCCGCCTCGGGAATGCCGAGCTTTTCAAAGGTGTCTTTGATGTCGCGGGGCACGTCTTCCCACTTGGCTGCCATCTCCGTCTTTGGCTTTACGTAGGTGACGATTTTCTGTATGTCAAGGCCGCGGATATCCGGTCCCCAGTCGGGTTCCTTCATCTTGTTGTAGATGGCGAGACTTTTGAGCCGCCACGCGCGCATCCAGTCGGGATCCTGCTTCTCATCGCTGATGCGGCGAACGATGGATTCGTCAAGTCCGGCGCGTATCTTGTAGAAGTCCTTTTCATCTTCCTCGTAGCGGAAGTCGTAAAGCGAACGGTCAATGTCCGCGACCTGTGTTTTTTCAGCCGCCATTCAGAGTCCCCCGTTTGCGGCGTTTGCCTTTACCGCGTCCATGGCTGCCTTTGCCGCGGCGGCAAGGCGTTCCCTGCGCTCGGCATCCTTCACTTCCTGTGGAATGAAGTCTTCAAAGCCCCTTTCGTTGATCTGCTGCACAAGAGAACCGTCGCCCGTGTGCACGATGCGCCCTTTGACCATGACGTGCGTGTAGTCCACGTGGAGGCTTTCGAGGATTTTGGTTGAATGCGTGATGATGAGCAACGCCCCGTCCATCTGCTTGCGGTACTCTTCAATGCCCTTGCTCACCGTGCGCACGGCATCCACATCAAGGCCTGAATCTGTTTCATCGAGTATGGCGAGCTTGGGTTTGAGCATGAGGAGCTGCAATATCTCTGATTTTTTCTTCTCGCCGCCGGAAAAGCCCACGTTCAGGTCGCGTTCGGCATAGCTGTGGTCCATATTGAGGATGTCCATAGCCTGTTCCAGCTCTTTCTTGAAGGCGATGAGCTTCAGCTTCTGCCCCCTGACCTGCTGCAGGCTTGAGCGTGTGAAGGATTCAAGCGAAATACCGGGCACTTCAAGCGGGTCTTGGAAGCTCAGGAAAAGCCCCGCCTTGGCACGCTTGTCCGCACTTTCCTGCAGTATATCCGCTCCATCAAAAAGAACCCTGCCGCTGCCTGCGACATATTCGGGATTTCCCATGAGTGTATAGCCCAGCGTAGACTTGCCGGCACCGTTGGGTCCCATAAGGACATGCGTTTCGCCCCTCTTTACATTCATGGAAATATCGTGTAATATAGTTTTCTCGCCGATGTTTACGCTCAAATTTTGAATTTCAAGCAGATTTTCCGCCATACTTTACCTCTCACAGCCTCTACAAATTCTCATTATCTATTGAAATACTAGGTTTAGTATAGCGTATTTCTGTAATTACGGCAATAGGTATGCAGCCCTGATATCCTAGCGGGCTAAAAGGCTTTCTTTTACATCTTTCTCTGTCATGCCGAGCTTCAATGCCGCGTCTTTCACGGAAAGCAGTCCGGATTTTACAAGCTCAATACACATCTCCGCACGACCGTCTTTTCGTCCTTCAGCATGTCCCTCTTTCCGGCCCCGCCTTTCAACATCCTAGTCAGGGAGGTTCCATGCGAGGTACTCGTTTATGAACGTCTGTTCAAATTTCTTTGCCTGCACCATTTCCGCTATCCCCCTCGTAAACTCTGATTCCGCTCTCGCATTCTTCACAAACGAAAGAAAGTCCTTTATCTCGGGATCCTTCTCCTCTTTGTAAGCCGACGCATTGAATACTACGTGGTGGCTCCTGTCTCCCAGATCCACTCCGCTGCTTTCCCGGCATTTCCGCTCGAACGTATACACGGGAAGCCCTTCCCCGAACGGGTCATCCAGGCAGATGAAGATGATGTAGCTCTCCCTCAGCTCCGAATAGGCTGCCCCCTTTAAAAGGCTGTCCATATCCAGCATCGACTGGTAATACCTCATGCGCTTCCCGATGTCTTCAACGCTGTATGTCTGGCATTCCACATCAAATACCCTCCCGCTCCCCGTGACGTACACATCGAGGCGCACCCCCTTCCTGGAATAGAAGGGGCTCATCGGTTTCTGCAGCTCGGGGTACTCGATGCGGTCAATCTCTATCTGCAGAAGCCGCTCCAATATGCCCTTGCAGATGTCCGGCTCCCGCATGACAGCCCCGAACATGAAGTCGTCGGTGAACACAAGCTCTTCTATCGGCTTGAACTCGTACTTTCTTGTCGTCTCCATGCCTTTACTATAGCACGGACTTCCCGGAAAGTCCACTCCCGCACCCGGCCAAAGCCTGGATATTTGTCAGCAGCTCTCCGCTGCGGCACAGGCTCAAGTCTATGAGCTCTCGCTTATATGCAAAACTCCGTATAGACCTGTATGCACAAAGTCATTTTTTAGTTCACCTGCCTTTTTCTAAAGGCCATGCATGGATATACATGTCCATCGAAAGAAGAAATAAGATAATCAATATCATTTTTTCTCGCACGGCAGTAACCGTTAACTGATGTATCTATATAATCCCAACCATCCTTTGTCATAATCTCCCCGTTGCTATCTAATAAAAAGTATTTCGGGGGATCATTCCCCATGTTACATAACGGCAGTTCCATCATCAGAAAACTCATGTATGTAATTAGCATGTATACCTTCTTTAATATGATTACCCTTAGTATCGATGATTGCCCAGTTTTCAGAAAAATAATCTTTATCCGTTATTATAATCTCATTATTCTCTATAATACAGGGCATCCGTTCACAATGGAAATGCATGGGCAATTCCCGCACTATTTTTGTACTGATGATAAGGTTTCCTGCCATATCAAAGAACCCCTGTTCACCTTCCCTTCCGCCAAGGGCAAGCCCGTTGCTGAAAGTATCAAGCCTCCACCATATCTTGTCAGATACATAGTTTCCTTCCCTGTCTATAATCCTGCTGTCAAAATTTTCGTCCATCACAACGGCAACAAGCCCGTCTTCTGAAAAATCATAAATTCTTTTAAAAGTATTACCGGGAAAATAAAACCTCCCGAACCTGTCGATATAGTCAAGCCTTGAAGAATTTTTATCATAAGGATTAACAATCTCCATAAACATACTTTGAGAACCATTATAAATGCTTATATTTTCCAGTTCCAACTGTACGCTCTTATCAAGCCGATACAATACCGATTTAAATTCACGACTCCCAATACGGTATTCTATACAGTAAAATCCATCCTTTATGACAGAAGCCTTGTCTATCGGTATTTTCTCTCCGTTTCCAAGCAATATATAATTCATCGCATCTGACGAATCAGGCCCCAGCTTTTTCACCATCATGATATACCTGCTTTCTTCAAGTAAATAGTCATATTCGGCTTCAAACACGACATTTCTTGCCGGATTTATAAAACCTATTTTTCCATTCATTTCATAGGGAATGAGCATTTCAAACCCACGGGGAACTCTGTATGCCACATTTTCATCTTCGCCCTCATCCTGAGAATCAAATGCTTCTTGTTCAAAGGAAAGATCTTTATCTTCCAAACTTATATCGCCAGCATCTTTCTCTGTAGACTCATTCCTATCGGTACAGCAAGGCAAGAAGGAAAAAAATAGTATACAAACCAAGCACATATACATTCCCTTACTTATTTTCATGATACCTTTCACTCTTACAACCCCATCTGTTCAATATATTCTGACGGCAATTTTTTAACATCAAAATCACTATCTTCTTCAACAACAACTTGTTGATAATAAAAACTGTTATAAGCATAAGCTGTCTGGAATTTTTGCACAGACTCATACATACTTGTTTCTACACCCTCATTTTCATTTCCAGAACTATTATCTGTGTATTCTACGCTGCCATCACTTTTCACTAAAATAATCCCAGTATGGGGCGACAAAGGAGTACCATTCTCATTAACCTTATAAGATTCATTCATAAATACAATGTATATACCAAATCCAAGCGAAGGTGCATTATTTTTCTTTTGCTTTACAGTGTGTTTCATTTTTACGGCATGATCAATATGATCCTGTACTGATTTAGAAATTGCACGCCCTGACAAATAATCAGTCGGAATCAATCCTGCATCTATCAAGGATGCCTCTACGAAGTTATCACATCGAAATTCATCGGTGCCTGTTGCATACTTTCGTTCCCAATAATTTGCCATTGCACTCCTCAACTTGCCTACCGAACTATTCATATATTTCGCATACTGCATTGAAAATGGCGAATCAGCATCATTTCCATTAGGATCGATATATGTAGTGCCTGCTGAAAAAGTCTCTTTTTTGCAGGCACTATCAAAGATTCATAATC
>CAKZZK010000183.1 GCA_937885235.1 uncultured Treponema sp. | reverse complement strand
AGACGCATTACCTCGCCAAGGCGGGCGAGGTTCTGAAAGATGTTTTTGGCAAAAAGCCGCCCCATCTTTACAAGCGTGACGCGGTTCGTCCAGAACGAGGTGATTATTTCCTGTGCCGCCGTCGTGATGGCGGTGTAGATGTCGGGATTCAGCTGTACTCCGGCAGAAAAATCCAGCCGCAGCACCCTGCGGTATTGCCCTGTGGCAGCCAGCTTGCGGAGGCAGGAGTCTAAATCCCTCAGTTCCTGCATGGAAAACAGCCTCAGCTCTGTTTTCCCCTGTTTTTCTTTCAATGCAGGAGAAAGCGAAGCCAGCGCTTTTTCTGACAGGGAAAAGAGGGCTTCATCATCCTGTACGGCTATGATGGTACAGGCTTTTGGCAGCGCGGCAAACAGCTCTTCCAGACCGTACCACAGGCATGGCGCACAGACCAAGACTACCGTTCCGGGCAGAAAGCTCGTGCCAGAGATGAGGGCGGTAATGGTGCGCAAGGGATTATACTTTGAATATAAGAGACGGTCTTTGTATCTGACTATTTTTACATGTGAAAAGCTCCCCCCCGCTTCAAGAAGCTGGAGGGAAGCGTTTGCTGAAAGCTTAGTTTCCAAGGTTTAAGCTTTGGAAGTAGGCAGTCCACACGTTGTTTTCCACTTTGTCGGAAGTCATAAGCGTCTGGGTAAGCGTGGAACTGTTTAATGAAGCAAGCCTGCTGCGCATGGTGTCGTCATCAGTTGTGGCATCATCAGTTATGATGCTCGTGCATTTGAAAACCGCAATGTTTGTACCGAGCACCAGCGGAGCCGCAATCTCGCCCTTCTTGAGGGAGAAAATTTTCTGCAGCACGTCGGCGTTGGTTGCCAATGTATTGAGCTCCGTTATAGCTGCGGGAACGGTGGAGTAGAGCGAAGAGCTGCCGTAATTGATGGGGAAAGCTGTGGTTTCAATGGGCGTTACGCCGAAAGCTTCCCCAGCGGTGGCAAAGTCGCTCCTGGCCGCCTGAGAGATAAAGTCATTTGCGATGTTGATATAATAATCTTCTATATAACCGTGCTCGTTTGTCTTGATGTAGGTGAGGATAACGTCAAGCGTTTCATCGTCCTTCAGATTGGTGGGAATGGGCGCACCGTCACCGCGGTAAATCGTATAGCCGCGGGCAGTGTTTATTACCTTGGAATAGGCTCCTGAGTCAAGGGCTATTACTTCCGCCAGATCATCCTTGTTGCTGATTGCAATCTCCAGCTGATAGCGGTAGGGGCGGGAGAGTTTTCCCTCATTGTCTGTGTAGTAGTTCTGTGATTTCTCGCTCACTGCGTCTTCAAAGGTGATTTCGTTTGCCGTAAGCTGTTTGAGGAGGGTGTTTGCCTCGTCCTCGCTCTCAACAGAGATTGCGGAAAGCTGGTATTTCACGAATTTGTCCATGTTGTCGCTCGCCCAATCCGCGGCTTCTTCCTTGGGAAAGTTCTCCGTATTGAATGTAACGAGGCTGAAAGCGTGCTGGTCACGGCTCATGCTGTTGATGAATGGAATTTCCTTGGAAGAGACGGTAAGCCCGTATAGCCCCGCGCCATCGCCAAGAATGTCTTCCTCGTAGCGGGAATAGGCGAGGGACTTTTCCACACCGTCATGGTATGAATCGCGCGTTGCCTTGTCCGTCTGGTTGTAAAGCCTGGCTGAATAATTTCCATCTGTGTCGAGGTAGTAGTTGATGAGCCTGCGGTTCACGGCTTCTTCGGGCACGGAATAGCCGCTTTTCTCCACTTTTTCGAGGTAAGCCATATCCTTCACGGTTTCCTCGAAGGCCTGCATGAAGATGTAGTAATCGTTCACCTCGTAACCCATGGCCTTCATCCTGTTGGCGCTGTTTGTGGTGATATTATAGAAGAGACTGCCCGGCTCGTAGGCTATCTTTTTGCCGTCATATTTGCCGAATACAAGCCCTTTGTTGCTGCGGAAGATGGCGTTAAACACTTCGTAGCCGCCAAATGGAATGAATACGATTGCCGAAATGATGAGGATGATGACTGCTCCGATTTTTGTATGGTCTTTCTTTGTTTTACCGTTGTTTCCCTGAGCCATAAAATACTTCTTCCTTCATTGAAAATAAATAGTAGTGCAAGTTTATCACTGTGCAAGGCAACTGTCAACAGGCTGTCTGTCTTTGAACATCAGTTCCTTGCCCTGTTTTCAACGATGTTCAACATTTGACAAAAGCAATATTATGCCTTTATAATAGAAGGAAGTAGAAGGGAGGCTATATGACGGATACTGTCAAATACACAATCTCCGCAGAAAAGGGGCTTCGCGTGGCTATTAGCGGCAAATCCGGCTGCGGCAATACGACGGTGAGCACGCTGCTTGCAAAGATACTCGGCGTTACGCTTATCAATTACACATTCCGTCAGCTTGCGGCGGAACGAGGGCTCACGCTTGCCGAAGTCATCGAAAATGCAAAGACGGATGACAGTTACGATAAGTATGTGGACACTCACCAGGTGGAACTTGCCCGGCGGGAAAGCTGTGTGCTCGGCAGCCGCCTTGCCATCTGGATGCTCACGGAAGCAGACCTCAAAGTCTACCTGTTTGCAAGCGACGAGCTTCGTGCAGGCCGCATCCTTAAACGCGAAGGCGGGGATTTGGAGGAAATCAAGTGCTTCACCGCCATGCGCGACAGCGAGGACACAAGGCGCTACCAGAAGCTCTACGGCATAGACAACAACGCCTATGAAGGAACCGCCGACCTCATCATCGATACGAGCAAGCACAATCCTGATGCCATTGTTTCCCTCATCATCGCCGAGCTTGAAAAGCGGGGGCTGGTATTTCAATCATCCGCTACTCGCAGGGATAGCGCAAGCCAAACTGCGCGCGAATGCTGTCCATAAGCTCCATGATGCGCACAGTGTCCGCATGGGGCATGGAAGCGCATTCAGTCCTGCCTGCGGTGATGGCATCCGCGGCTTCCTGCACCTCGTACTCATAGCCTGTGAGCTGTGCGGGGCAGGGAAGCTCCTTGATGAGCCTGTACGAGCTGTCATACACGCTGATTTTTTGCGGATTGTTGATATTCTCTACCTGCACAAAGCCTTTGGTGCAATGGATGATGCCGTAACGGTCGGAAATCCCCGTTGTGCCCGCGCAAAGCACCGCCATGCGCCCGTCCTTGTAGAGCAGGGTGTAGCTGTCCTGCAGGTCCACGCCCAGATCGCTTTTCTGGCAGACTGCCTGCACGCTGTCTGGCTGTCCAAATACCATATCGGCAAAGTTGAGTGTATACACGCCCACATCGAGCAGTGCGCCGCCTGCCAGTTCCGGCAGGATGATGCGTTCCTTACCCGTTATCGCATAGCCGAGGTTTGCGGTAAGCATCCGCGCTTCCCCCACAATGCCCGATGCGAGCAGCTCTGAAATCATCGTGCGCATGGGCTGATAGCGTGTCCAGATGGCTTCCGTGAGCAGCAAGCCCTTTTGCTCGGCAAGCGTGCAGACCTCCCGCGCCTGTGCCGCATTCACGGTAAATGCCTTTTCGCAGAGCACGTGTTTGCCGTGTTCAAGGCAAAGCTTGATGTGCTCGTAGTGATGGGAATGCGGAGTAGCGATGTACACCAGATCGAGCGCGTCATCGGCGAGCATGGCTTCGTATGAGCCGAACGCCTTTTCCACGCCTTCCTTCTTTGCAAATGCCTCTGCCTTTTCCTGATTGCGTGAAGCGACCGCATAGAGCGATACGCTGTTGTTGCCTGCCGCGTTCATCCGGCGGATGGTGTCTGCCATCGTTCCTGCGATGGCTCCTGCTCCAAGTATGCCGATTCTTACCATATTATTGTATTTTACTCCTGTATGATAGATTTCAAAAGCTTGTAAAAGTCTGGAAATGCCTTTTCGATGAGCAGCGGGCGCCCGTCCTTGCCGATAAAGCAGTGCACGCTTGTTGCGGTGCAGGCAACGCCGTCTTTCGTGCTCATCGTGTAGCCCAGCGTGAGCTTTACCGCCGTGCACTGCCGCACGGTGACGGCAATGCTGATGCTGTCAGGATAGGTGGTGGGCTTTTTATACTCGCAGCTTACGCTCACCACAGGAGACGCAATACCCTGTTCCTCCATCTTGTCGTATCCCCAGCCGAGCTTTTCAAGGAAGTCCACGCGGGCTTCCTCCATAAAACGGATGTAGTTTGAATGATGGGTTATCTGCATTTTGTCGGTCTCATAATACTGTACCTTGTGGATGTATGGTTCCATAACTTCCATGATAAAACGCACCTAGCAGGCTGTCAAGCGGCGGATGGAAAGGCTTCATTTCTTTATTCCAAATATCGTGAATCTATAGACTTTGATGTCTTCGAAGTATAGCTTTAAGCATCCTCGGAGTATAGCTTTAGGAACCCTCGAAGTATAGCTTTAAGCACCTTCGAAGTATAGCTTTTGACATCCTCGAAGCATTGATTTAACTGTTTGCAAATTCCCTGTCCATACTGCCAATCATCTCGATGATTGGCTTGCGGGCTTTTTCTGGCAGAGCATCCAAGGCGTAGATTGTCCGCGCGTATTTATGGAAAAGCTGCAATTCCGTCTGGCTTCGGGATTTTTTCAGGGTTTCGTCCGTCCCGCTTACCAAGTATTCGACAGACACATTGAGGATTTTTGCGATTTTTACAGCGGTTTCCACCGACGGCGCGCTGCCAAGCTTGATTCCCCGCCCGATGTTTGAAGCATCGAAGCCAGCTTTTTCTGCGAGAGCCTTGTTTGTCATTCCCAAATAGTCCAGTTCTGCTAGAACGTTATTCCAAAAACCCACAGGCATTATAATTATGGATTTTTATCAATTTTTCAGTTGGTTATGGACAATTAACCGTATTTATGCTAAATTATTGATAATTAACCGTTTCTGTATGGAAATGGATAATTATCATTACAGATACTGAGTAGGTGTGCATATTTATGGAAGACGTTACTGCAATTATCCCGGTAAAGATGAACAGCAGCAGGTTGCCAAACAAAAATATTCTGCCTTTTGGCGGCAGCAATCTCTTGATTCACAAAATCAGACAACTTAAAGCTGTTGCCGCTGTTAAAAGGATTGTCGTTTCCTCTGATTCAGATACAATGCTGAAAATGGCTGTGGACGAAGGAGTGATTCCCTTGAAACGCCCGGTGCAGTATGCAGATGAAAGCCTGCCGATCAGCGAATTCGTAGCATATCTTGCCGATGTCGTTGAAGGCTCCCATTTTATGTGGTCTTGCGTTACATCCCCTCTGGTTGGCAGCGAGCTGTATGCAGAGGCGATAGCCCTGTACTTTGCAAAACTGAAAGAAGGCTACGATTCTCTGGTAACAGTGCTGCCATTCCGCCACTATCTGATGGATGAAAGAGGTCCCTTCAATTTTTCCAGAGGACGTGCGCATCCCAATTCCCAAAACTTAAAGAAACTGTATCTGTTTACAAATGGAATACAGCTAACGCCGAGGGAAAAATACAAAGAATGGGGCGACAGGATAGGTCTGAAGCCTTATCTGATGGAACTTGGCAAGCGGGAGTCCGTCGATATTGATGACGTATATGATTACCGTTTTGCTCTTTCCATGCTTGAAGACAGAGAAGGATAGAGGCGATGCTACAGCTCTTGGATTGCACCTTGCGGGATGGCGCCCACGTAAATGCAGGCAATTTCGGCAATGAAAATATAAAAAAACTTGCAGATGGTCTGCGTCAGGCGCATATTGACATTATTGAACTCGGCTTCCTGAGAAATGTAGTGTATGATTGCAATAAATCATACTATCCCCGCATAGAGCAGGCATACGATATGCTGTCGTGCGATATGCCGTCGCAAGGTGAAACTGAAGGCAGTGCGGAATACGCGCTGATGGCAAGGGCTGATGAATACGATGTCACAAAGCTTTCGGAATGTGACGGGCGCATAAAGTATATCAGGATTGCTTTTTATTATGATTATCTTGATGCCGCCATGAAATTTGCACGGGAAGTGATGGCTCGGGGCTATCTTGTTGCGTTCAATGTAATCAATACGCCGGGCTGCAGCAAGACAGACCTGTTCCGTGTGATAGAGTACGCAAATAGGCTGCTTCCCCGAATAGTCACTGTTGTAGATACTTTCGGGGTTTTGACTTTGGAAGAGCTCTTGCCTGTCTGTGGTGAATATATGTCTCATTTGGATGCGCGAATTACTGTGGGCTTACATGTCCATGAAAATCTGTCATTGGCATTTTCTCTGGCAAAAGGCTTTATCGCCTATGGTCGGGACAGGCGGGACATCATTGTTGATGCTTCTCTGATGGGAATGGGGAGGATTCCGGGAAATCTCTGTACGGAATTGATTGCTGATTATATGAATGTCCATGAGGGAAAGCGCTATGATATGCAAAAGCTACTTGCCCTTATTGAAAATATCATTCAGCCCGTCAGAAGGGAAACGGAATGGGGCTATTCTCCTGCCTATTTCCTGTCGGCAAAGCACAGAGTGCATCGCTCCTATGCGGAATATCTTGCCAAAAATCAATTTCCGCTTGAAGTGATGGACATCCTGCTTTCTTCTATTGACAGGGCTCATGCAGGAAAATTTGACAGAGATTATATGGATTTGCTCGTGAAAAGGGGAAAATATGAAAGCGTTTGTCATGGCTAATGTTGGAAAAGTACATTTTTACAACAACGAGATACTGCCATCTTGCTATCTGCCTTTGTACAATGAGATGAATGTGCTGGAAAGACAGATAAGCCTGCTCAATGTGAACGGATTTGCAAATGAAGATATCTGCATTCTGTTTGGTTCGAGCGGTATATGGAATATCGAATCAGTAAAGCGGCGGACTGAATCAATCAGGACAAAAAAGCTGTTTACCGATAAAAATAACCTCCTGAGCAAAGATATTTTTCGTGATGCTTTCTTTGACGATGACGACATCCTGATTATTGAAGGAAATCAGGTCTTTGATATCGCCATCCTCAGCCGTCTGCGGAGGTATTCTCGGAAGAATGTCTTGGTGGTGAAGCGCTTGCTTGAACCCGACGAAACAAAGCCTGTCTTTGAATTGGATGGAAAGCGTGTCACCGCTATTACGGAACCGGAACTTATGTCTTTTCCGTGGATTGCGTTTTCTGGAATTGCCCGCATTTCTTCCGGTGCCTTGAAAGAGCTAAGGCATGTTGTTACCGCGCCTATGCCCTTGCTTGAAGCGCTGAACGGTATCCTCGGTACGACAGAAATGATTTCCATAAATTATGAAGATTTGCTTTATGGCAGGCTGAATGGAGGTCATTCTGATGAATTGACCGGTGGCTCGTATGCAAAGCTTCATTACCGCCTTGTAGTCAAGAAAACCGGCAGCGGGGAGGGAAGGGCAAAGCTCATAAATGAAATAAAGTGGCTTCTTGGCTTGCCGCAGGACTTAAAGCCGTATTTTTCGGAAGTCTTGGAATATGATGTAGAAAGCCCGGAGGTATACTTTGATGTCCCCTATTATGGAAGCAGAAATCTGAGGGAATACATATTTGACGGACATTTTGATTCCGATGCGACTATCACCTTTTTGGAAAAACTGCTTGACTGGCTTTTTTCGCATGTTTATAGCCGCAAGGTTTCCGCTGCTCCCGATTATTGGGCGAAGGAAAAGCATGTCCGCAGGGTATTGGACAGGCTTGCAGAGTGTTCTGAAAAATCAGAAGTGCTTGGAAAGCTGATTGCTGCCCGTTTCCTTGATATAAACGGCGTCAGATACAGGAATATCCGGGAGATATTCACGGAAATCGAAAAAAATAAGGATTTCCTTGCTGCCATAAATCCGCAAGAATTGCGTATGATACACGGCGACCTTCATTTTCAAAATATCCTCGTATATCCGGGGAACGACAGGGGCTTTATGCTTGTAGATCCTCGGGGAGAACTTGATGGCTCTGACCTGTATTATGATATGGGCAAACTTCTGCATTCTTTCCACGGCAAGTATGATTTTGTCCATTCTGACCAGTTCAGGCTTTCCCTGTCATGGCACGGTGTTGTGCCGTCTGCAGATTTTGAGCTGACGAATTCCTTCTCGGAGAATGTATACAATGAAATTTATGGAAAATTTCTCTCCCTCATCCAAAAATATGATGTGATACGGAATGACCCGTACTGGGAAATGAAGGCTTTATTTGCAGAGACAGCGCATTTTTCATCTGTCGCTACATTCCACATCGGAAAAACAAAGACGGCAGACCGCGCTGTGGTTCTGTACCTCATTGGAGTGAAGCTGAGCAATGAATTCTATGAAAGATATTTGAAGGATGACAGATGGAAAACGGTTGTTGCTGGAGGTAGAAAATGAAATCTGCACTTATTTTTGGAGCTGGTGGTATTGGAAAGAAGATGCTGTCAGAACTACGGAATACAAAAAATATCATCGGTTTTTTGGATAATGATTGCTCAAAATGGGGAACATATATCGATGGTGTATTGGTTATCGGTGGCATGGATAAGGTATTGGAAATTGATTATGATGAAATATTGCTTGGAACAATGTCTTATGATATTTTACAACAATTTATTGATGCAGGAGGTGATGCTCAAAAAATCAATACAACATATATTGATGTAATTGTTAATGCTAGAATTAATTTTCTCAAAGATTTTGCTTTTCTGCACCATGATTTTAAAGGTGAACTATGTGTTGCCGAGGGAGGTGTTTATCGTGGAGAATTTGCCAGTGTAATAAATGAAAGAGCCAGTTTCAAAAGTCGCTACAAGGGATAAACCCATTGGAAAACAGACGAAA
>CAKZZK010000182.1 GCA_937885235.1 uncultured Treponema sp. | reverse complement strand
CGGCGACCACCGAGATCTACACTCTTTCCCTACACGACGCTCTTCCGATCTAAGAGAAATTTCCGCATAGTCAGCACCTGCATTATTGCGCAAAGACTTCCTGCGCATACTTCACGGTCGCCATAGCGTCCCTCGCGTAGCAGTCGGCGTGAATCATATCCGCGTATTCCTGCGTCATCACGGCACCGCCGACGCAGGTCTTTGCCCACGGTGCTTTTTCGTGCAGCTGACGGATGGTTTCTTCCATACTGGGAACAGTGGTGGTCATAAGCGCGGAAAGCCCCACAAGACGCACATGCTCTGCAATGCAGCGTTCCACAATCACTTCCGGCGGCACATCTTTGCCTAAGTCAATCACTGTGAAATCATAGTTTTCAAGCAGCACCTTGACAATGTTCTTGCCAATATCGTGGATGTCGCCTTTGACGGTGGCAAGGATGACGGTGCCCTTGCTCTGCCCTGCCTTGCCGCTTGCCGCAAGCTGCTCTTTGATGACGGCAAAAGCGCTCGCTGCGGCCTCCGCGCTCATAAGCAGCTGGGGCAGGTAGACCTTCTTTGCCTCAAAGCCCTTGCCCACGATGTCCAGAGCGGGGATGAGGTAGTCATTGATGATTACGAGAGGGTCTGTCGATTTTATAAGCTCTCCGGTAAGCGCGGCGCTCTCGCTTTTCAGTCCCTTGACGATCGCCTGCGTCAGGGGAGACTCTGTTCCTGCCGAGTCATTTTTTTTTACATCCACAACAGCAGCGGGCAGCGGCGCATTTCCCAGCGCGGCGGCTGCAATCGAAGCAATCTGCTTCAATGCTGCCTCGCTCTGTGCGGGTGCAAGCGAAGCTTTCTGCTCCGCGTAGTCCTTGGCAAAGGCGAGGTAGGAAAGGCACTGCGGGTCATGCTGGCTCAGCAAGCAGAAGCAGGTATATGCCTTCATCATTTCAAGGGAATTGGGATTCATGATGGCGGCGGAAAGCCCATTCTGCAGCGACATGGTGAAGAATGCCGCGGTTACAATCTCCCGCTCAGGCAAGCCAAAGGAGATATTGGAAATCCCCAAAAGCGTATTGCCCCCCCTGTCATGCACGGCGCGAACCGTTTCCAGCGTTGCAAGCGGAGCCTTATCGTCAGAGCTCACCGCCATGGCGAGCGGATCAATGATGATGTCCTTTTTGGCTATGCCATAACGCGCTGCCGTTTCATAGAGCTTCTTGACTATTGCAAGCCGCCCCCCGGAAGTTTCGGGGATGCCGTCCTCGTCTATGGTCAGCGCGACTACCACGCCGCCATACTTTTTGACGAGCGGGAACACCGCTTCCATAAGCTCGCGCTTGCCGTTCACAGAGTTCACGAGAGCCTTGCCATTATAACGGCGCAGGGCAGCCTCCATGACAGCGGGGCTGGATGTATCTATCTGGAGCGGCAGGGCTGTCACCGCCTGCAGCTCCGCTTCCACCGCAAGCATCATCTGCTTTTCATCTATTTCCGGCAGACCTACGTTGACGTCGAGCACATGCACGCCTTTTTTTTCCTGCTCAAGCCCCTGAGCAACGATGTAGGGCAAGTCCCCCTTGCGCAACGCTTCCTTGAACTTCTTCTTGCCGGTCGGATTGATGCGCTCCCCGATGAGCACGGGAGCATTGCTGCCACCGAGCCTGACGGTATGCGTATACGAGGAGATGACGGACAGCCCCTTATCCTTCACGGGGGAAAAAGGCAGATTCTGGGTACGGTTCACCGTGCGGCAGATATACTCGGGATTTGTGCCGCAACAGCCACCGAGCAAGCCCGCCCCATGCCCCGCAATTTCTTCCATAATGGCGGCAAATTCTTCCGCATCCACATCATAGACAGTCCTGCCGTTTTCCGTGCGGGGAAGTCCTGCGTTGGGGTTGACGATAACGGGCACGCTTGCCACCGCTGTAAGGCGGGGAACCAGAGGCGCCATCTGCTTGGGACCAAGAGAGCAGTTCATGCCAAACGCCGTTACGCCAAGCCCTTCAAGTATCGCCGCCATGGTCTCAGGGTCTGCTCCGGTAAGCAAGCGGCCCGTTTCATCATAGACGGTGGTCACAAAAATGGGAAGCTCGCATTGCAGCTCTTCCATCACTTCCTTAGCGGCAATGACCGCTGCCTTTGCCTCGTAGCAGTCATTCATCGTCTCTATGAGCACGGCATCCACCCCGCAGGGAATGCCGATGTGCAGCGTTTCTTTAAACAGAGAGACGGCTTCCTCAAAGTCAAGGTCGCCCATCGGCTTTAAGAGTTTGCCGCAGGAACCTAGATCAAGGGCAATATAATGCGGGCGGTCTTTGGGGAGCATTCCTTCTGGCAGCAAGCCGGCAGCACGGAGGCGCTGGATTTCTTCAGGGGAAAGCGCTTCCTGCTCCACCCTGTCACGTGCTTTCTTTGCATTTGAAACCGCCGCTTTTACGACAGCTTCAAGACTTTCAGCTGCCGCCAGCACACGCTGAGCCGTACCCGCAGCTTCTTTGGCTGCGGAAGAAAATTTCGTGCTGAATGCGCCAAAGGTATTTGTCTTGACAATATTGGCACCCGCACGGTAATAAGAATAATGCAGCTCTACAATCTTGTCGGGATGGGTGATATTCCACCGTTCCGGCAGCTCCCCGGGCTGCAAGCCCCACGCCTGCAATACGGAGCCCGTTCCCCCATCGAAGTAGAGGAACTGCCTGCCAATAAGCTGCTGTAATGCTGGTCTGTTATTCATAGCGCAGCCAGCGTCCGCTTGATGCGCTCTATGGACTTATCCACACCAAGGATGAGGATGCTGCCGATGAGCGGCGGGGACACGCGGCTGCCCGTAACTGCCATGCGGATGGGCATCATAAAGTCACCAAGCTTTACTCCGAGCTCTTCGGCACATTCCTTTGCCAAAGCTTCGCTCGCATCGTGGTCAAGGGAGGGCAGCTTCTTTACAAAGTCAACGGCTTTTTCAAGCACGGCTTTTGTCTTTGCCTCATCGAGTTTTTTGGGGATGATGGCGGATTTCTCGGGTACAGCAGGCTCGGTAAAGAGGAAGTGCACCATCTCTGCGGCATCCGTAAGGAAATGCAGGCGCTCCTTGATGAGCGGCATAAGCTTCATGAGCGCGGATTTCACCTCGGCGCTGGACATAGCCATAGCAGCATCCACGCAGACAGGCTCGCCGTCAGCTCCCAACGCTACGCCGGAATACTCAGGACCAACCTTCGGCTTTGGCTGCGGATTTTCAGGGTTGATTTCCAACACGGCATCCCCCGTTCCCGTGATGAAGGGCAGCGTCCACTTGTACAGCTCTTCATCGCTGAGCGCACGGATATACTGGCCGTTATACCATTCAAGTTTTTTATAGTCAAAGACAGCGGGAGCCTTGTTCAAGTGCTCTAGCTTGAAATTTGCCGCAAGCTCCTCCAGCGTATACATATCGCGCCCGTCCTCGTAGGAGCACCCGAGCAACGCCACGTAGTTGACAATTGCCATGGGCAGGTAACCGCGGGCACGGAATTCGTTCAGGCTCGTGGAGCCATGCCGTTTGGAAAGCTTTTTGCCGTCAGCACCGTTCACCATAGGCAGATGACAGAACTCAGGGTGCTCCCAGCCAAAGCTGCGGTACATCTGCACGTGCAAGGGCGTGGAGGGAATCCACTCTTGGGCACGCATCACATGGCTGATGTGCATCAGGTGGTCATCCACGATGTTGGCAAGGTGGTAGGTGGGAAAGCCATCGCTTTTGAGCAGTATGGGGTCAGGGGAAATATCCTCGTTCTTCCAGATAATGTCTCCCAAGAGGTGGTCATGGAACTTGGTCTCGCCTTCAAGCGGCACCTTCAGGCGGATAACGTAGGGCAGTCCCTTGGCAAGGTTTTCCTTTACTTCCTCCGGCGTGAGCAGGCGGCAGTGGCGGTCATAGCCGGGAGCCATCTTGTTTTCAGTCTGAATCTTGCGTATGCGCTCAAGGCGCTCGGCATCGCAGAAGCAGTAGTATGCTTCTCCCTTCGCCACCAGCTCTTCGGCATATTTTTTATACAGGTCAAAGCGCTCGCTCTGCACGTAGGGACCGCAGTCGCCGCCCTTTTCACCGCCCTCGTCCCAGTCAATGCCAAGCCATGCCATGGTATCATACAGGTTCTTTACGTATTTCTCATCATAGCGGGTACGGTCTGTGTCTTCCAGTCGCAAGATGAACTTGCCCCCCTTGGAACGGGCAAAAAGATAGTTAAAAAGCGCGGTGCGTACCCCGCCGATGTGCTGCAGGCCGGTAGGACTCGGCGCATAACGAACGCGAACTTCATCAGACATATAGAAACCCCTTATCACAATCAATATGAAAAATTTTCTTCCATTATATTGATATGGGCAGACTTACGCAAGACAGGGCAAATGATTACACGCCCTTTTGCATGGCTTGCCATCGCCCGCTATCCGTGCTATGCTTTTTCTTATGGAACAGAGACGGCTTCTGCCAATCGGCATACAGGATTTTGAAAAGCTCCGCAGTGCTGGCTGCATATACGTGGACAAGACTGCCCTCGTCTTCTCGCTTGCCTCCACACCCATCTCTTATTTTTTGAGCCGCCCCCGCCGTTTCGGCAAAAGCCTGCTCGTTTCCACCTTCGATGCCTATTTCCGTGGCAGGCGCGATTTGTTCACGGGGCTTGCCATCGAAGGGCTTGAAAAGGACTGGGCTGCCTACCCCGTGCTGAACATCAGCTTTGCCGACGGGGAGTTCTCTCAGGAAAACAAACTTGGGTTCTACCTGCAGGATATGCTGCACGGATATGAGGAGCAATACCATATCCCTGCGGAATCAGAAAAGACCTCATTTGAAACCCGTTTGAAACACATCATCACCGCCGCCGCCGAACAGACGGGGAAGCCTGTGGTCATCCTCATAGATGAATACGACAAGCCCGTGCTCGATGCCCTCTTTACCGGGCAGGAGGAAAAAAACCGCGCCGTGCTGAGGGGCTTTTACTCCCCGCTCAAGGGCATGGACAAGTATATCCGCTTCCTCTTCATCACGGGCATCACAAAGATAAGTCAGCTGAACATCTTCAGCGGGCTCAACCAGCTGGACGACATCAGCATGAATGCGGACTATGCCGCGCTCTGCGGCATCTCGGATTCGGAGCTGCACGCATACTTTATGCAGGAAATCGATGCACTTGCAAAAGAACAGGAAATGTCTGTCGAACAGGCGTTCCGCGCCCTTGCCGAGAACTATGACGGCTACCATTTCGCAAGGAACGGCGAAGGGGTCTACAACCCGTTCTGCCTCCTCAAGGCACTCAGGGAAAAGAACTTCGGCTCATACTGGTTTGAAAGCGGCACACCGTCGCTCCTCGTAACGTCGTTGCAGAACACCCCTGTCCAGCTTGCCGGCGTCATCAACGGGCGGAAGGCTCTGGAGGCGGAATTCAAGGATTACGACCCCGCGACCCGCAGCCTGCTGCCCGTCATCTACCAGAGCGGCTACCTGACCATAAAGAGCTACGACAGGCAGAGCAGGCTATACACGCTGGGCTTTCCGAACCGCGAGGTGGAGGACGGCTTCCTTAATGCCGTGCTGCCCAGGTTCATCACCGTGCCGGATGACAGCCTCGGGCTTTCCATTGAGAACCTGCGCCGTGCGTTCCGCGCCGGGAAGCTCGATGCGGCGATGGAGCACATACAGGCAGCATTCTGCGACATCCCCGTCATCCTTCAGAAGAAGCAGTGCGAGAACTACTACGAGTCAATCTTCCATGTCCTCCTGCGCATGACGGGCTTCCGCGTAACGTCGGAACTGCAGTCCATAGGCGGCAGGAGTGACATCGTGCTTGAAACAGGGAACGCGGTATACATCTTTGAGCTGAAGATGGACAGGAGCAGACCGTGGCAGGAAGCTGCGGCGGAAGCACTTGCCCAGATAGATCGGAAGGGCTATGCGTCCCGCTTTGCGGCAGCGGGGAAATCCCTGCGCAAGGTTGGCGTGGTGTTCTCCGATGAAGCAAAGGGGCTACTCGGCTGGCAGGAAGCATAAATCCCCGTAATTCAGGCTCTGTTCGCAAAAACAGTTTCCATAGTCGGCATAATGCCAGCTTCTTTCAAAAATAGTTCAGCCTTGTCTTTATAATAAGTCCTCTGTGCGGTTTCGGGCAAATTCTTGACCTGCTCGGAATTATACTCACGGATTTTATGAATATCGTCAACAGTGAAATCAGGGGAAATATCTGGCTTAGTCATCGTCATCTCCTTTATGGCAATATGCAAACAATCGTCATGGCTTTTATTTGTAAGAATTCCAAGGTCTATTATCTGCCTTGCAAGTTTCTCTGCTATATCATTGCGAGTTTTCAGCCCTTCCCAAAAATGAAGTGTTGCTTTCATGCGCTCAGGGCTACGGAATGTGTCAATATAGTTGTCGCCCATAGGAGGGGCAACTATGAAATATACA
>CAKZZK010000181.1 GCA_937885235.1 uncultured Treponema sp. | reverse complement strand
AGAAATCCGCATGATTTTTGAAAAATCACCCGACAACTATATTGACACAGAGGGCTTTTTCTACTATAACTATGTCTATGCCTACCCGTACCAATATGAATTTGTCTGGAATTACCTCACAAGTCACTGCCCTAAAGCGAAAATCAAGCGAAGCCAGAAATAGCTTGTAACCTTTTGCCGCATTGTTTGTTAAATAGAATAAGAACGCAAAGGCAGGAGGAATGACGATGCGGACAAAACACACGCCGTGCGGTACAGCCCCCTGTGTCTGTAGCGGAGCAAAACAGAAAAAATCACTTGACAAAACCAGGGCTCGGGGGGGGGGCGATGCCCTCGTGCCTGTGATGCGGGCGTAATTCAGTTTTCTTCTATAATGTATCTTTCTCTTGGAAAAAGGGCGCGGTCAGCCTTGCGGGGCGGACTGCGCCTTTTTATATATCATCCTATGCAAAAGGAGGAATTTCTATGAAATTCAAAGCAATGAGGACGGGCGCGTTTGCCTTGGCTATGGTGTGTGCAGGGGCGGCAGCCTTTGCGCAGAGCGCGAATCTCAGGAGCACACTGCAGGATAACTTTGTCACCGTGACGGGAGGCACGTTTACCATGGGGCGCAATGATGGCGAGGCAGATGAGAGTCCTGCGCACCGCGTGACGGTAAGCAGCTTTTCCATGATGGATACGGAGGTGCCCCAGTGGATGTATGCTGAGGTTATGGGAGTCAAAGCAAGCAGCGGAGGGAATATTCCGAAGGATGCAACATGGAATGATGCAATCGCATTCTGCAATAAGCTGAGCGTGCTGGCGGGGCTTGAACCTTGCTATACGTTGAACGGTACGACAAATGTAGGTTTGTGGGGAAGCTCCAGCAGCACATGGAATGCCGTTAGCTGCAATTTCAAGGCAAACGGCTACCGCCTGCCTACTGAAGCGGAATGGGAATATGCCGCCCGCGGGGGTTCGCGGCAGGACTCCTATAAATACAGCGGAAGCAACACGCTGGATGATGTCGCCTGGAATATCAATAACAGCAAGGATAAACCTCACGATGTAGGCTTGATGAAACCGAATTCCCTTGGCTTATATGATATGACGGGAAATCAATATGAATGGTGCTGGGACTGGTATGGCGAGTATGGCACACGCGCCGTGAGCGACCCGACAGGTGCCTCGGAAGGAACATATCGTGTGTATAGGGGTGGTTCTTGGCACAGCAATGCAAGCTATTGTACGGTGTTCCGCAGGGGCTGTGATCGCCCGCAGCGTGTCATCTCCAATCTGGGCTTCCGCGTCGTGCGTTCGCTCTCGGGTGGCAACAGTGTAAGCACAAGTGCAGGGCAAAGCGCTTCTTTCGATTTTATCTTGGAAGAGGGCAGCAGCATAAAGCTTATCACTTCTGATGGCGCAACCTGGACAAGCTCCAATTCCTCTGTTGTCAGGATAAACAAGAAGGGCAAGGCAATGGCGGTAAGCGAAGGCACCGTTACGCTCACTTCAAGTACAGGCAAGACACTGCGCGTCAGGGTGGAGGAAGAAGACTAGGACGTAAACAGCGGCACGGGTGGATTTTCGACGGCATCCGAATCACCCGCCCGTGCCCCTTTTATTGCTTTTTTGGATGAACAGGATTTCTTATTCGGGCGACAAATTTTTTCCGTATCGGTAAGTACGGACTTTGCAAAGCTAACCCTGCGCATAGTCAGAGTTCGTGAGCCACGGACTTTAGTTTGTTGAAAATGACAGGATTTTTGATGCTGTCGATAGAGAAAAAAGGGATATCCTTAAATTGTATCGGGACGATATTATGAAAATTCGGGCGCGATGCAGGGGGAAGGTGCTTGCGCTGTTTGACCAGCTTCCAGGATTGCTGTCGCGGCATGAAAAACGAGTTGTTCTCAATGAAATTTCGGAAAACTCCTATGCGGAACAATATGAAGATACATTTTTTTTGCTTGCAGACTCTATGATTGCAAATGAATGTTTTTTGTGCAGTGACCCGAATGTTGGGCTTTCGTTGAACGAAAACCGCTCTTATATAAAATGCTATCTTGGCGATACGGGCTTGCTCATAAGCCATGCCTTTGATGAAAATGAGCTACTCGAAAATGATGTTTACAGGCAAATTTTGGATGACAAGCTTGGGCTCAACGAGGGAATGCTTTATGAAAACATCATTGCCCAGATGCTCGTTGCGAACGGGCACAAGCTGTTTTTCTACACGCAGTACAGTGAGGAAAAGCACCGCAACGATATCGAGATAGATTTCCTTATTTCAAACAACAGCAAGCTTTCATACAAGATGTATCCCATCGAAGTGAAATCTGGCAGGAATTATACTACTGCATCACTTGAACGCTTCCATGAAAAGTACAGGGCGCGGATTGGCGGCTGTTATATCATCCATCCCCGAAACTTGCTTGTCAAAAACGATATCCTTTGCATCCCTCCATATATGGCGATGTGTCTGTGAAGCGGTACTGCCTCACCCGTGACAGTATGGGCGGATTGCCCCCAAACTTGACCAGTTGCTTGTCAGATACTTCTTTCTTGCCTTTACTATTCCTCGCCTTTCCCGTATAATCTTCCAAAATGAATAGATATATCCTGAAACAGGCATTCCGCATAAGCACGCCGATTTTCTTTGGCTATATTGCCATAGGCATTCCCTTTGGACTCATGATTGTGAATGCCGGCTATCCGTGGTGGATGGCTCCGTTTATGAGCGTCGTCATGTATGCGGGAGCGGGGCAGTATATTGCGGCAACACTCTTTGCTTCCGGTGCCTCGCTGGCAGAAATAGTAGTGACGGAGCTGTTCGTCAATATCAGGCACATCGTGTATGGGCTTTCGCTCATAGACAAAACAAAATCTGCGGGAAAGTGGAAACCCTACATCATCTATGCGCTTACCGATGAAACCTATGCCCTGCTTACAGGCATAGAGGCTCCCCGCGAAGTTCCTGCGGGAACACTGTATGGCTATATCGCGCTGCTTGACCAGCTTTACTGGGATTTGGGGGCGCTCATCGGCGCACTTGCCTGCAACGTGCTGATTCATTACAATCTCTCGCAGTATATTCAGGGAGTGGATTTTGCCCTCACTACACTCTTTGTGGTTATTTTAAGCGGGCAGATAGGCAAATCCCGCGATGTGGTGCCGCCTGCCATCGGTTTTGCCGCAGGATTGGCAGCGCTTGCCCTGTGCAAGTGCCGCCTGCTTTCAGCGACAAACATTATGTTTTCTTCTATATATATTGGGCGTGGCTGTGCTTGTTCTGGTGCGCGGCAGGACATTCTATCGAGCCAGTTTCAAAAGTATTAGCGGTCTCGGCTAAAAAAAAGCTTCCCAATGT
>CAKZZK010000180.1 GCA_937885235.1 uncultured Treponema sp. | reverse complement strand
CAAATCAACGCTTGCGTCCATAGTCGCGGGAAACAGCGAGGCAAGCGCAGGCACAATCTTGCTGGATGGCAAGGAGCTTGCATTTCATTCAGCAAAAGATGCCCTGCACTGCGGCATTGTGCTTGTGCACCAGCGCCCGCTGCTCGCTTCGTCCCTGAGCGTCAAGGAAAACATCGCTATCGATGAGGGTTTCAGCGGGAAGCGGCACTTTTTTCTGCGTCCCCCCTCGCAGGAACTGCTTGCCCTGCGGGACGAATGGGCCCCCTCACTTGCTCTGGATGCCTACGCCAGAGACCTCGGCGGCAACATGCGTTTCTTTACCGCCTTGATCGCAGCCCTGCTGAAAAAGCCGCGCTGCCTTATCCTTGACGAACCCTCTGCCTTTCTCGACCTTGCAGAACGCACGGCGCTCTACAAAAAACTCACTGCTCTGGCAGCATCAGGCACAACAATCATCGTCATCACCCACAGCACGGCAGAAGCGGTCAGCTACGCAGACACCATCACCCTCCTCCATGAGGGGGCGCTTAAAAGGCACTTTTCCACCGCGGCAGAGTACAAGACATATCTTGCAGAAGAAGGTGGAACAGCTGACTCCGCCGCAACAGGAATGCACGGCACAGCTGGCAAGGGCACGCTCTGCATGCGGCTCACCCACGCCTCAGTCCGCCCCAAGAACAGCCCCGCCCTGCTGGACGCCACAATAGACACAGTATATGGAGAAATAACGTGCGTTTCCGGCTTGCAGGAGGCGGCGCTCGGCACGCTCGAAAACCTTGCAACCGGCATGGAACTGTCGCCCGCACGGGGGCAGGCAAAGCTTTTCAGCAAAGACGGCAAGCTTATTGAGCAGCTAAACCTTGCGCACAGACAGCTCAGCACAGCGCTTCTCCGAAAGCACCGCACGGCAATCGTCCCCTCTGACCGCACATTCAGAGCGGCAAATCCCTCGCTCAGCGTGGAACAAATGCTTTCCGTCTACGTCAGCACAGACACAAAGCCCCTTGCCCAGCGGCTCATACAGGAAGCGGGGGTGAACATCACGCCGGAGCAGTCTGTCTCGCAGCTGAGCGGCGGCATGCTCCAGCGGCTCATACTGGCACGGGAGCTTTCCACAAAGCCAGATTTCATCATACTCTGCAACCCCATGCAGGGGCTGGACGTACAGTCTCAAGGCAGGCTGTGCCAGAAGCTTGTCTCCCTTGCACAGGAAGGTAGAGCCATCCTCATCATAGGAGCGGCGGATTTTCCACTCTCGCTCTGCACGAGGGTCTACAGCCTGGAAGGCGGCAGGACGGTGCTTTCGTTCAAGGCACAAGGCAGGACAGCATGAATAAGGCACAGCTCTTACGACAGCTCACTTCTCCCCTGCTCGGCATCCTCGTCTGCATACTGCTTCTCGCCACCTTTGCCGCAGAACCCGCACAGGCACTTGCCAGCTTTTTCAGCGACACATTTAGCTCTGCCTACTACTTCGGCAGTATGCTCAACACAGCGGCGTTCCTCATGATTGCAGGCAGCGGCTCGGCACTCGCAATCAAAAGCGGCAATATGAACCTTGGCGGCGAGGGACAGGTATACTTAGGCGGCTTTGCGGGCTGCCTTGTCTTGAATGCGGCCAAAGCAACAAACGTCGCCCCCATAGTTGCGATCCTGCTTGCAGCACTCGTATCCTGCGCAGCAGGGGCGGCAATGGCAATGCTTTCCGCCCTGCTGAAAGAGCTGCGGGGCGCACGGGTGCTGCTCACGAGCTTCCTTGTTTCCGCCGCAAGCATACCGATCATAGACGGGCTTATCACAGCCTCTAAAAGCAGCGCGGATACAAATATGCTCGCCCTCCCCTATATAGCCGAAAGCTACCGGCTGCCGCAGCTACTCGCCCCCTCGCCGCTCACCATGTCCTTTTTTGCCGCAGTCGCCATCTGCATCTTGCTCTATGCCGTCATGTTCCACAGTACTACGGGCAGGAAAATGCAGGTCTGGGGCCTAGCACCCCTCTTTGCCCGCTACTGCGGCTACTCGTCAGCGGAAAACTCATACCTGTCGCTTGCGCTTTCAGGTGCACTCCATGCGCTCACGGGCTTTTTTGCCATAGCGGGCACCTACTACACCTGCCACAAGGGCTTTTACGCGGGCATGGGCTGGAACGCGCTCAACGTGGCGCTCATTTCCGCCGCAAACCCGCTTGCCGCCATCCCCACTTCGCTCGTGCTCGCATGGCTCTTCACTTCCGCTTCCCGGGTGTCGCTCACACAGGGCTTTAGCTTTGACATAGCGGGCATCGTACAGGGGGTAATTTTATTTTCCATCGCCATATCATTCAGGAGGAAAGCATGAATTCCCTTATAGCCATTTTGCACATAGCAGCCCCCCTCCTGCTCGTCACGATGGGCGCGCTCATCAGCGAATACGCGGGACGCATGGCTATGTTCCTCGAATGCATGATAAACATTGGCGCATTCTTCTGCTATGCATTCACCGTCTCCACACACAGCCTTCCGGCGGGCATGATGCTCTCGGTGCTCTGCTGCACACTCATGGTAGTGCTCTGCGAGAGGATTGCGGCGCGTTTCAAGGCAAATATGTTCCTTGTATCTCTCGCCATGAACATGCTTTTTGCAGCCCTTGCGACCTTCTTTTCCGCCACCATCTTCAGCACGCGGGGGGTGCTCTTCGGGGAGGATTTTAAGTTTGCCGCTAAAAGCACGCGCCTTGCGACAACGCTCATCTGTTACGCCCTCTCCTTCGCGCAGATTGCCATGCTGCGATTCACCACGCCGGGACTGACGCTGCGCATCACAGGCAGCGACAGCGACATGCTCAGCTCCCGCGGCATCTCCGCTGACCGCAACCGCACGCTCTCTTGGATTTTTGCCGCCGCCGATGGCGCACTCTGTGGCTGCGTGTTAGCGGCGCGTCTTTCCTCCTACGTGCCCGGCATGGCAAGCGGGAGAGGCTGGACCGCACTTGCAGCCGTCTTTCTTGGACGCAGGCATTCCCTCATCGTTGCGCTCGCCGTGCTTGCTTTCGCCCTCGCAGAATACGCCGCTTCGACAATACAGAACATTCCTCTCCTGTCGCAGATTTCCTCCTCTATCCTGCTCGCCTTCCCTTACCTGCTCGCGCTTGTCCTGATTATCGCCGTTCCGCAGAATAAATCATAAAATATCTTCAAAAAATGCTTGTTTTCCCGCTTTAAATCCAGTATTATCAAGCCATGTTTAACCGTAATGAATATATATCAGATATTGAATGGAAGCGTTTTCTGGAAGCTTCCAAGGATTTTGCCACTCCGAATATCTTCATCAATCTGCGTTCCATCAGGCAGCACTTTATACAGCTGAAAGATTCGTTTCCCTATGCCCATATCTTCTATGCCGTCAAAGCAAACCCCGGCATTCCCGTCATCAAGATGCTCAGCGAGCTTGGAGCGAATTTTGACATAGCATCCCGCTATGAGCTGGACAAAGTGCTCTCCCTCAACATCTCGCCAGACCGCATTTCCTATGGCAACACCATCAAGAAAGCGTGTGATATAAGCTATTTTTATGAAAAAGGCGTGCGCATGTTTGCTACAGACTCAAAAGAGGATTTGAAAAACATAGCGAAATGCGCCCCGAAATCCCGCATCTACGTGCGCATCCTCGTGGAAAATTCCAGCACGGCAGACTGGCCGCTCTCCCGCAAATTCGGCTGTCACCCGGACATGGCCTACGACCTGCTCGTACAGGCGCGGGACATGGGGCTCACCCCTTACGGCATCAGCTTCCATGTAGGCAGCCAGCAACGGGACATCGGTCAGTGGAATGATGCCATTGCAAAGACGAAATACCTCTTTGAGTCCATCGAGGAAGAGGAAGGCATCAAGCTGAGCATGATAAATATGGGCGGCGGTTTCCCCGCGCACTACATACAGCCAAGCAACGAGCTTTCAGACTACGCTTCTGAAATTACGCGCTATTTGCAGGACGATTTTGGGGAGGACATCCCCATGATTGCCCTCGAACCGGGACGCTCCCTCGTGGGAGACTCCGGAGTGCTCACAAGCGAAGTGGTACTCATCAGCCGCAAAAACAACACCGCCCTCCAGCGCTGGGTCTATCTCGACACGGGCAAGTTCAACGGCTTGATTGAAACACTCGACGAGTCCATCAAGTACCCTGTGATTACCGAAAAGGACGGCAGCAGGGAAGGCGAAGTCATCCTTGCCGGTCCCACCTGCGACAGCGCAGATATCATGTATGAGCAGCTCAAATACAAGCTGCCCGTTGACCTGAAGATAGGCGACAAGGTCTACTGGCTCACTACGGGGGCATACACCTCCAGCTACGCGAGCGTGGGGTTCAACGGTTTTCCGCCAATAAAGACATACTACATCACAGAAGACGGCGTTGTGGACGAGAATGGCAATCCCGTAACGAACGGAGGAGTGTAAAGTATACTATGAAGAAAAATCTCTTTTTAACGATAAGCATCGGCGCGACGGCAGCGTTTTCCGCGCTCTTCCTGTCCTGCCAGACAACCAAACAGCCTGCCGCACCGCAGGCGACAAGCACGGGTACGGCTGCGGTAGCGACAGTAGCCACGCCGGTAGAAGCAATACCTGCGGTATCTGCCTATGAACCAGTGTCCATCAAGGAAAAGCTTGACTACATAACAACGGACATCACCTATCCGCGCTTTCCCGGCAACAAGGAACTTTCCTCCGCCATTGAGCGTTATGTGCAGCAGGATTATCCGCCGGTAAAGGCAGAGGCACTCGAAACAAAAGGAAAGAATCCAACTTCCGTCCTCTCGTATGAATATATCACAAACTACGAGGTGATTGAGGATGCCACATTCACGAGTGTGCTGCTCACCACATACACCTACACGGGCGGCGCGCACGGGCTTGAAAGCAACAAATCCTTCGTGTGGAACAAAAAAACAAAGGCATTGCAGAATGTCGTACAGGCAAGCGGTCTGAGTTATACCGCTATTGCAGCAAAGTGCCAGACCGCGCTCAAAAAGCGGGACTTCTACACAGCAGACGGCAGCGTTGAGGCTGGTACCCAGCCTGATGACGAGCATCTCGGCACCTTCACCATAGACGGCAAGAAACTCACCATCTACTTTGACCCATACGCGGTTGCGCCGTATTCAGAAGGAATACAGACAGTAGACATCACGCTTCCATAACGGTCAAGTTTATAAGGAATAAAAAAGGCACTGGGGATCCAGTGCCTTTTTTATTTTAAAAATAAATTCTTGATTTCATTGGGATTATCAGCCAAAAATCCCCGCGTTTGTAATCTGCTGGAGCAGGATGCATCCGGCAACCTTCCCACCCTTCAGCACGGGCAGCTGGAAGCGCTGTATCTCATTCATATATTTCAGCGCCTCCACGGCAAGCATACCGGACCGGACATACTTCGGCTCCCCGGTCATCGCATCCCGTATGCCCAGCGAGTAGATGTCCGCCCGGCACTCGAACAGGCGGCGGATGTCCCCGTTCGTGATGACTCCCGCAAGCCCTCCCCCGCCATCCACGACGAGCCGGTTGTAGCCAAAGCTTGTGCCTCGTTCGCAGAGCATGACGTCCCTGCAGCCAAAGCCCTCAAGCTTTTCCACGACGTTCCGCATGTCCCACGGGCGGGAAGCGCGATGAAACATAGCGGGCGGGAATTATTGCTACATATTGCATTATCTATTTTTCCGCATATAAAACAAGATATTCCGCATTATATTTTCCCATTTCCGCCTTATACGCAGCATCAATGGTTTCTGATATAAAATCATATTTGATATCTCCCCGTGGTTTCCGCTCGTTAAGCCATGCAAGAAGATTTCCAAGACCATATTTCTGCCTTTTCTTAATCGTTATGTTCCTAAAGCCCGCATTCTTAAACAATGCAAAAAAACTTTTTTCAGACAGCACCCACGGGTGCTGAACCTGAAAAATAAATTTATCAAACTCTCTGCCGAGCATCTTTCTGAGTACGGGATAGTCCGTAGGCGTGCCGATTATGCACCTCCCTCCCGGCGCGCACAGCTCATATATCTCATCCGCAAATCGCTGCACATCCTCGACATGCTCGATCACGTCAAAGCTTGTAACCACATCGACCTTGTTTCCCCAATAAGGCAAAGCATCCGAAGCATAAGAATATATACCCCCCTCCCAGATACTAGTCAGATAATCACGGTACTTTTTTGAAGGCTCCACAGCAATAATCGTTTTAGCAACGCCATGAAGAAATTCAAGGAAAGAGCCTGCGGCACAGCCTATGTCTGCAACAATCTTATCTCTAAAAATTGCGGTTCCCGTCATATTCAGCTTATCCAGTACTTCACTGTCATGCTTTTTATGATATGTTGCTATTTCAGAATCCCCCTCTATCCTTTTTCGATATTCTTCACTCTCGTAGAAATCATCAGCAACATCTTTATAGGCTTCATTCCATATAGTTTCGCATTTTCCGCACTGATATACTTCATAATCCTTATGAGTATATCCATCCAAAAGTCCTGTCTTTATCGGACCTTTATAAATGACGCTTACATCATCACAATTACATAACTTGCATTTTATCTCCGGCATTCCAATTCCCCAATAAGATTTCTGGCAACGCCATATTGTTTGGCTCGTCTAATTCCATTGGAAAAGAGCATTCCTTATTTTGGAATGAACATACACCTTTCCGTATATAAGTGCATTCCAACAAATCTGGTAAAACCATTCCATTTATTGAAACATACCCCTTATAATTATTTGCATGCACATGAACAAGCTGATGATTCTTGTTCAGTTTTCTTGTTGCATTTACTATTTTATCTTTTATTTTGAAATCAAGCAATGCATGAAATTCAATTACAATTTGAGAGAAATGTTCAAGAAAATCTTCATCCAAATGTTCAAACACCTCGTATTCATTTCCTTCGATGTCAATTTTGAGGACTATATCATAACGTTCAAGATGACCATTTTCTTCAAGCATCATAGGCAAAGTCTTAAGGAATGCTTTTTCTGGTGAATAAATTCCTATCAATCCGCTCTTTGAAAAATGCAAATGCTGATTACTTGTGGAAACCATATCTATGGTATGATCATACATATATACATCAAAGCCTTTTTCAGTCATAGCTGAATCCCATGAAAAATCATCGGCAATCCCAATAGAATAAGCGATACCTTTCATGGGAAATTTATCAACCATAACATACCCGCCGTCATTATGCCTTCCCACACGGATATAAGATGCAGGGGGAACGATGGTTTGCACAGGGAAGCAAGCGCGGACATCCGCCCCCCCCCC
>CAKZZK010000179.1 GCA_937885235.1 uncultured Treponema sp. | reverse complement strand
GCTGCCCAAATCCTCTACGGCATGGGTAATCTCGCGGCGGCTCTGAACGGAGTCGAGGTCCACGGCCAGGATCTCTTCGCCCTTTTTCTCGGCAGTGCTGCCAATAACCTTGGCGCGGTCCTCGGGTACGGCGAGCTCCTGCTGGACCTTCTCCTTCCGCGATCATGGCCCCAAGTACATGAATGAGGAATTTGAAGCCAACGTCATCCTGCCCACTACCGAGGGCGATGGCATCAAGCTGGCCGACGACGCCGTGAACGCCGCCTATGCCCGCGATACCTTCCCCGTGGTGGCCTACACCGCCGAAGAGCTGGACGAGATGGCCTTCCTGAGCCCCGACATCACCAGCTACTGCAACCAGCAGTACGCGCACTGGGTCACCGAGGGCGGCGTTGAGGAAGAATGGGATGCCTACATCGCCAAGCTGAACCAGATGAGCGTGCAGGATCTGATCCAGATCCATCTGGACGCCTATGCCCGCTACATCGCCGAATAATCGCTGATCCGCATACACATCCGGGGCTGCTGCGCTGCGCAGCAGCCCCCTTTTCAAGGGAGGGACCGCCATGAAAGCCGCCGATCTCTGGCACATCTGCCCGCAGGCTAATCCCAAAGCCGTGATCCGGGGGGAAGGCTATCGCATCACCGTTCTGACCGACAGGCTGCTGCGCCTGGAGTATGAGGAGGACGGACGCTTCTGCGATACGGCCACCCAGATGGCCCTGTGCCGCGATTTTCCGGTGCCGGCCTTTACTGTGGATGAGACCGAGCGCGGCCTTACGGTGGAAACCGAAGCGCTTCGGCTGAGCTATGATAAGCGGCCCTTCTCCTATGGCGGCCTCACGGCGGCGCTCAAGGGCGCGTATACGCTGTACGGCAGCGGGTGGCATTACGGGGAGCCCAATCGCACCTTTGGCGGCACCGCCCGCACGCTGGATGAAGCCAACGGCGCGATCCCGCTGGAGGAGGGGCTGACCTCCTGGCAGGGCTATGCCGTGCTGGACGACAGCCGTTCGATGGGGATGGACGGGGAAGGCAGCCTGACGCCTGCGCGGCCTTACGGCATCGATCTGTATCTGTTCGCCTATGGCTGGGATTTCAAGGGCTGTATCCGGGATTTTCTGCGCCTGTCCGGCCCCGCGCCCACCCTGCCGCGCTTTGCCCTGGGCAACTGGTGGAGCCGGTTTTATCCCTACACCCAGGAGAGCTACCGGGAGCTGATGGAAAAATTCAGCGCCGAGGGCATCCCGCTGTCGGTTTCGGTGCTGGATATGAACTGGCACGTCACGGAGATCGACCCCAAATATGGCACCGGCTGGACGGGCTACACCTGGGATCGTTGTAAATTTCCCGCGCCGGAGACGCTGCTTGCCTGGCTGCATGAGCATGGCCTGCATGTGACGCTCAACGATCACCCGGCGGACGGCGTGCGCCCCTGCGAGGAGCAGTACGCGCAGATGGCGCGAGCAATGGGGGATGACCCGGCCCAGGAGAAGCCCTATCCCTACGATGCCGCCGATCCCCGCTATGCGCGGGCCTTCGAGGAGACCGTGCTGTGCCCGCTGGAGCGGCAGGGCGTGGATTTCTGGTGGCTTGATTGGCAGCAAAAGGGAGGCAGCAGCGATCCGGGCGTCGATCCGCTGTTCACCCTCAACCACACCCGCTATCTGCATGCCGTGCGCCAGGGCCTGCCGCCGCTGATCCTCTCCCGCTATGGCGGGCCGGGCAGCCACCGCTATCCCATCGGGTTTTCCGGCGATACCCGGACCACCTGGCGAAGCCTCGCCTTTCAGCCCTGGTTTACCTCCACCGCCTCCAATATCGGCTACGGCTGGTGGAGCCACGACATCGGCGGCCACATGCTCGGCACCTATGACGAGGAGCTTCAAGTGCGCTGGGTGCAGTTCGGCGTGTTCTCGCCGATTATGCGCCTGCATTGCTCCGCAAGTCCTTTCAACCACAAGGAGCCGTGGAAATACGGAGAAACGGAATCAAAAGTCATCACGCGCTACCTTCGCCTGCGCCATCAGCTTATTCCCTATCTCTATACGATGAACGAGCGCTTTGCCCGCACGGGGGAAGCACTTATCTCTCCGATGTACCACAGCTATCCGCAGCTTGCGGAAGCCTATGAAGTGGCGAACGAGTATTTCTTTGGCACAGAGCTCATCTGTGCGCCAGTTACGGAGCCGATGCTGCTTGACCTCCAAAGGGCAGCTGTCTCCGTCTGGCTGCCCGGCGGAGCATATACAGATATATTTACGGGTGTTACCTATGCAGGAGGACGGATGCTCACCATGTACCGCCCCGTGCAGGATATTCCCGTGCTGCTCAAGGCGGGGGGCATCCTGCCGATGGCGGCAGAATGTGAGATTGAAACGCAAAATCCTTTCCCCGCAGCGTTTGACATATACTTGGCTTCCGGCGCGGACGGTTCGTTTACCCTCTACGAGGACGATGGTGAGAGCCTTGCCTATGCCGAAGGAAAGAGCGTGCGCACTACGTTCATGCTCTGGCAAGACAAGGAGCTTCGTTTCCATATCCATGCTGCCAAGGGAGACCGCTCTCTGCTTCCTGAGAAACGGACATACACCCTGCACTTCCTCAACTGCAATGAGCCAAAGTCCCTGCGGCTCAGTACGGGCGGTAGAGAAACTGCGCTCGACACTAGCTATACCCCCCTGCGGCGGGAGGTGTCGGCGAGCATATCCCTCTCCTCTGCGGATGAAGCGGACATTATCCTTTTGTGCGAGGAAGCTTCAAAGCCTGTACAGGCGGAGCGTTGTTTTGCTTTATTGGACAAGGCTCGCATCGACTTTAGCAGAAAAGAAGCTCTTTTTGCCGTCATACAGGCACATGAAACGGATGCGCTTGCCGCCTGCCAGACCTTGCTGCAGAGAAAGGAAGAGCCAGCTCTTATAGAGGCTCTGTTGGAACTTCTTGAAAATAAATAGAGGAATATATTATGGAAAAAAAAGAATGGCTTGAAAGCGTCTACAGCGACAGCACGACGACATTTGTCAGCAATCCCTACCCCAAGAAAGGCGAAACTGTTACCTTCTCACTGCGGGTACTCAAAGATAACGAGCTGACCCACGTGTTCCTTCGGGCACGGGAATACGGGGTGGAAGGCTTGCACGAGATGTGTGCTACGAGCGAGGAACACGGACTGGTCTACTACACAGCGGATGTGCAGATACGCGACCCGTACTTCAAGTATCAGTTCTACCTTGTCACTGCAACGGGCATCTATTATTACACTCAGTTCCGCATAACGGACTATATCCCCGCAGAAGATGCAGACTTTGTGCTCCTTGCCGACTACGAAGCTCCCCGCTGGGTAAAGGATACGGTGTTTTACCAGATTTTCCCCGACCGCTTCTGCAATGGCAGGCCTGAGCTGAATGTAAAGCTGGGGGAATACAGCTATCAAGGCTATGCCAGCACTGCGGAGGGCTGGAACACTCCTGCAATGGAATATGAGCAGGGGCACAACCTTGATTTCCGCAACGGAGACCTCTACGGAATCATTGACAAACTTGATTATTTGCAGGATTTAGGCGTAAACGGCATCTATCTGAATCCGATATTCCTTTCACCGTCAATACATAAATATGATGCGCTTGATTATTTCCATATAGATCCGCACCTCGGCGGTGATGAGGCGTTAATCGCGCTTATCGCAGAGATGCACAAGCGCGGTATGAAGCTCTTGCTTGATATTTCTATCAACCACACAAGCAGCGCGGCAAAGTGGTTCAACAAGGACAGCGAGTTTTTCCCGAAAGAAGAGGGGGCATATAACAATCCCTCTTCCCCGTATCGCAGCTTTTACTTTTTTGGCGATGGCAACAGCTATGCCTCTTGGTTCGGCGTGCCAACTATGCCGCAACTCAATTATACATCTTCCCGTTTAAGGGATATCATCTACCGCGGAAAGGATTCTGTCTTAAAAAAATGGCTCCTGCCGCCTTATGGCATAGACGGCTGGCGCTTTGATGTCGCTGACTGCATGGCACGGAACGAGCAGGCAGATGTGCACGAGGAAGTGCTGCGCGAAATCCGTACAGAGCTCAAGGCGGTAAAGAAGGATGCCTACCTTGTCGCAGAAGAATGGGCAGACTGTTCTGTTGACTTGCAGGGAGACCGCTGGGACGCAACAATGAACTACTTTGGCTGCGCCCGTCCCCTGCGTGAATTTGCGGGGGCAAAGGATCTGTACAACGAGCGCAACCAGATTCTTCGCGCTGTAGATTCGCGGCTCAGTGCGGCACAGCTTGCCAGGCGCATCTGCCAGTTCTATGCCCGGCTCCCCGGTGCCATACAGCAGCAGCAATTCAACTTGCTTGACAGCCACGATGTCGTGCGTCTGCACAATATCCCTTCGGTGCGCAAGGAAGCCTTGCGTGCGGCACTCATCATGCAGTTCACCCTGCCGGGCTGCCCGAGCATATACTATGGAGATGAAATCCTGCTGGCTGGTTCCGAGCGTTCGATTGACGCTTGCCGCTATCCCTTTAATTGGCAGTGGGAGCAGAATGCAGATGCCGTGGCAATGCGGAATTTCTACCGCAAGCTTATTGCTTTGCGTCTCAGCGAGCAGGCGTTGCGGGAAGGCAGTTTTTCGGTGCTGGGCGCGGAAGGCTTGGTCATTGCATTTGCCCGTTTTACCCGTAAAGAGGCCTGTTTTGTCATTTGTTCTCTGGAAGATGAACCGCAGACTGTGTGCTTGCCCCTTGCACATTACGGTATTCTTCCTGCGCCTGTAACGGCGGACTGCTTTGGCAGCAAAGTAGAAAGCGTTGTTAAGGACGGTGCTCTGGATGTCATTGTTCCGCCACAGACAAGCTATCTGCTTAAATTTTAGAAAACTTGACAAACACGGGATTGCGGGGTAAGCTTCATGGTTATGATAACAATAAAGGATATAGCGCAGGAAGCAGGGGTGAGCATAACGACGGTTTCCAATGTTATCCACGGGGCAAAGTCCCGTGTGTCGCAGGAGACAGTTGAGAAAATCACCAAGATAATTGAAAGGCATCACTATACGCCTAATATGTCTGCCCGTGCGCTTATCAACAAAAATTCCCGCATTGTCGGTGTCGTAAATCATGCAGTCCATTCCGGTGCAAAGCTTTCAGAAGATCCATTCCTGAGCCTCCTGCTTCGCGCCATCGAGCAGGAACTCAGCCAGCATGATTACTACATGATGTTTCGGACTGTCAGCACTGAACGGGAACTGCTTGCCCTGTGCAGCACGTGGAACCTTACGGGCATGATCATCATCGGTGTATTTGAGGGCGCGTTCTTCAGGCGGCTGGCAAAAAGCGGCGTGCCCTGCGTGCTGCTTGACAGCTATATTCCGGAGAATACCCTGTACAATGTGGGGCTTGAAGATTTCAAAGGCGGCTATATGGCGACAAAGTACCTCATAGACAAGGGGCACCGCCAGATTGCTTTTGTTTCCCCGCCGGTATACGACCAGGGCGTTGTGCATGAGCGCTTTATGGGGTACAGGAAAGCGCTGGAAGAAGCGGGCATTGCCTTTGATGAAAAAAATGCTTATGAAGTGACTTCGGTGGATGAGGGCAAGCCGGTTGGCAGGGCTCTGGCAGCGCGGAATGACATCAGCGCAGTCTTTGCAACCGCAGACCTTCTTGCGGCGGGCATTATCGCAGGCTTGTACGAAGAAGGTCGCCGCGTGCCTGATGATATGTCCGTCATAGGGTTTGACGACATGTATCTCAGCAACACCATTACCCCGCCGCTCACCACGATACGGCAGGACGTGCGGCAGAAGGGCGTACTTGCTGTCAGCATTCTGCTGGAATACTTGGAAAATAAAAAGATTGAAAAAAACACTGTCCTGCCGGTGGAGCTTGTGGAACGAGCCTCTGTGCGCAGCTTACTGTAAAAAGGTACTGTCAGCAAGTTGTGAACACGCACAGATTAATTTTTCTAAAACAATTTCATCTGTATATTCCTCTCGGGGAACTCGCGCAAATAAGCGAACACCATTTTTCATCCGAGCATGATGCCGTGCTTGCGGCAGCTGTCTGAAAGAATCTGCATAAGGGCTGACCCACGAGGGCTTGGAACTTCGTAGCGATTGCCGAAGGTGCGGATATAGCGTTCTTTCATTCCGGGAAAATTGCGGTTAAGTGCCACGTGAAAGAATTGATTTTGCGTTTACGAAGTGCATGACCTGAGTATAACAAGAAAACGTCGTTTCCTTCACATGGCCTTTCGTTGTGCAAATCTGTTTTGACAATGCCCAAGGCATACAGCGAAGCTATACTGTAAAACGCGACGGAGAGCTGGGCTTCTTGATATCAAAGCAGTTTGAGAATATGTTTTAGGATTGCATATTTATGCACTATGCGGTAAGATAAAGACCACTTGAACCAATTTTATGGAGGACATTATGGCAAGCCCTATAGAAGATTATTTGCAGAAATGCAATAACAGCCCCTCTCCTGCCATGCTCGCCTATGTGGCGAACCTGCAGCAGACCGCCGCGGTGGCGCCGGATATTGCGGCATCCGTGGTGAATGAGCTAGAAAACCAGCGCCGCCACCTCAAGCTTGTTGCAAGCGAAAATTACTGCTCGCTCAACGTGCAGGCAGCGATGGGCAACCTGCTTACCGATAAATATGCGGAGGGCTATCCAGAGCACCGCTATTATGGCGGCTGCGTGAATATAGATGCAGTGGAAAATGTTGCCGCCCGCGAGGCAGAGGCGCTTTTTGGCGCGGATTACGCCTATGTGCAGCCCCATGCCGGCTGTGATGCAAACGTGGTGGCTTACTGGGCAATTCTGAGCCGCAAGGTGGAAACGCCCACGTTGGAAGAGCTTGGCGTAAAGTCCCTCGCGGAGCTCAGCGATGAGCAGTTTGATATGCTGCGGAAGCGTTTTGGCAACCAGAAGCTCATGGGCATGGATTATTCCTGCGGCGGGCATCTGACCCACGGCTACCGCATGAATGTGAGCGCAAGGATGTTTGAAAGCCATCCCTATGGCGTAAACCGAGAGACTGGGCTCCTTGACTACGAGGCTATTGAAAAGCAGGCGATGGAAGTAAAGCCCCTCATCCTGCTTGCGGGCTTCTCCGCTTATCCGAGGAAGATAAACTTCCGCCGTTTCCGCGAGATTGCCGACAAGTGCGGAGCCACGCTCATGGTGGATATGGCGCACTTTGCGGGGCTTGTTGCGGGCAAGGTATTCACGGGCGATTACGACCCCGTCAAATGGGCAGATGTCGTTACTACCACCACGCACAAGACGCTGCGTGGTCCCCGTGGCGCGCTCATCCTTTGCAAGGAGGAATTCCGCGATTACGTGAACAAGGGCTGCCCCATGGTGCTTGGCGGTCCCCTTGGGCATATCATGGCGGCAAAGGCAGTTGCCTTCAAGGAAGCGAGGACACCTGCGTTCCAGCAGTATGCGGCAAACGTGGTGAAAAACGCCCATGCACTTGCCGAGGAATGCCAGAAGCTGGGAATGCGGCTGCAGACAGGCGGCACAGACAACCACCTCATGCTCATAGATGTGACGGGTTACGGACTTACAGGCAAGCAGGCTGAAGCGGCGCTCTTCCGCTGCGGTGTGACGGCAAATGCGAACGCTCTTCCCTACGACAAAAACGGCGCGTGGTGGACGAGCGGCATCCGTGTGGGCACGCCCGGCCTTACCACGCTGGGAATGAACACGGACGACATGAAAGATGTCGCCGCAATCATCGATATGGTTCTCAAGGGAACAAAGCCCGGCCTTACCAAGGACGGAAAGCCTGCCAAGGGAAAGATTGTGCTTGACGAGGCTGTGGAGCAGCAGGCAAAGACATGCGTACAGCGCCTGCTTTCTGCCCATGTGCTTTACCCCGAGCTTGATTTGGATTTCCTGAAACAGGAATTTGTAAAATAAAGTGAAAATAAACTAGAAAAAGCCCTGCTCCGCGAGAGAGTAGGGCTTTTTTATGTCATTCGTAAGCGATTTTGTCAAGTTAAGCACCTAAAAATTTAGGGACTTTT
>CAKZZK010000178.1 GCA_937885235.1 uncultured Treponema sp. | reverse complement strand
AATAAATGGCAGAAAATGTTTTGGCCTTTGATAAAAAGGAAAAAGTACTAGCGCCGAAAGATAAAGTAGAAAATTTTATGCTGCGTAACCGTAAGCCCCTGCTTGCGCTTATCGCTACGCTTGTTGTTGCGGCTATCGCTGTCTGTGTTTGTTTTGGCGTGAGGGATGCTTCCCGCCGTAAGGGAATTGCCGCGGTTGATGCCGTGGAGTATGCGTATACCAAAAACTTGAGCACCCTGTCCGACGAAGAGAAGACTGCGCGGCAGGATGCCGCTTTGGACGGTTTAAAGCCCTATCTTTCCAAGGGCGGCATTGTGGGCATTCGCGCAGCGATGCTTGCCGCAGATGTCTATGCAGCAAAAAAGGATTTTGCCAACAGCCTGACGCAGTGCCTTGCTGTTGCGCAGAAAGGTGAAAAGACGTATCTTTCTCCAGTGTATTATTACCGCGCCGCAGTCTGTAGCGAAGAGCTTGGAAACATAGAAGATGCGGCAAAGTATTACGAGACTGCTGCCAACAAGCCTGATTTCTACGTGGCATCTCATGCGCTTTTTAATCTTGGCCGCCTTAAGGAAACGAGCGGGGACTACAAGGCTGCGGGGGAAGTCTATCAGAAAATCATTGACGACTATTCCGGTGATGATTTTGCAAAGCTTGCCCACAGCCGCCTCATCGCTCTCAAGAGCGAAAACAAGATAGAACAGTAAGCATGATGGGGGCAGTGCGCTTCGGAGCTGTCTGCCTGTGTGCCTGTCTGTGTTTGGCTTGCGGCCTTGATACGTATAATTATGTGGAGTCGCCGACATCAGGCGGGCATACGGCGCACTATACGAATGAGGACAATACCCAGAAGTATTTTTGCTTCAGAACGACAGAGATGGATTCTGAATCGGAATTCACCTTTCAGGGGACAGATGTCTATTATCTGATATACAACAATGTGAGCACCATGCAATCCATGGAAACAACGATTGATTCCATGACAGCTTCTTCCGCAGCAGAACGATTGATTTCCTTTGGCTACCGTCCCCTCCAGATAAGCGGAGGGGCAACGCCAAGCCCCCTCATCGAAGCGACGGGTAGAAATAAATACGTCTATATCCGCCTTACCGACTACAATACAGATAACAGTCCAGATTATCAAAGCGCTATCTGCGTGGGGGCTTCCGAGATGACAAAATTCGATGCTTCCCGCTTGTTCGGTTATCCACGCCGCTACAACAATATTCGCTATGGCTTTAATTTTGGCAAGGACAGCGATAATCCCCTTCCCCAGAGTACCGACAGCGATACCTATTTTTCTGCTTCTGCGACGGCAAGCGGCACGTATTACATCGATATGTACGCAGTCGGCGTAGGACTGGACACGACAAGCAATTCCAAATCCTACAGCGAGGTGTTGCGGCTGGGGTCTATGGTGATCAAGGACGAAAGCGAATAGCGATGAAGAATACTGATAGCGGGCGGCTTGCCCTTGTTTTTCCCGGCATAGGCTATACGGTGGACAAGCCGCTTTTGTATTATGCCAAGAAGCTTGCCGCAAAGCAGGGCTTTGCCATTGCCGATGTGCCGTACACAGGCTTTCCCTCAGGGGCGAAAGGTTCAACGGAAAAGATGCGGCAGGCATTTGATATTGCGCTTTCCCAGACGGAAGCTATGCTTAAGGATGTGGATTTCTCTTCCTATAGCAGTATCCTGTGCATTTCCAAGAGCATAGGCACCGCTGTTGCCGCCGCATATACCGAAAGGCATTCGCTTTCCGCGTATAACATCTATTTTACCCCGTTAGAGCTTACGTTCAGCTTTCCAGTGCAGGAGGGCATAGCCTTTCACGGCACCGCCGACCCTTGGGTGGAAACGGAGCTGCTTTCTTCCCTGTGCGCGGAGCATGGGCTGCCGCTGCACATCATTGCGGATGCTAACCATTCGCTTGAAACCAGCGACATTCCCTTGGACATAAAAAATCTGCAATCTGTCATGCAGACTGCAGATAACTATGTCAGATGGCTATGCCGTATTTCTTGAGCTTTTTTTGCAGAAGCTCAAAGACCTCCATGCTGTCTTGTGCATTGAGGGCAACGCGCTTGTTTTCCTGCTCCTTGAATATCTCGATGAGCGCGGCAATCTTTTTCAGCTCCTGATGCGTGGTCTCCTTCCACGCGGTGAGCAGATAGATTTTCTTATGCCGAGCTATGCCTATTGCGGCGCAGAAAGAGGAAACTCCCTCGGACTTTGCGTGCGGCAGGATGATTTCTTCGTCGATGGCGGTACTCGCGGTGACTTCGCGCTCCCTTACATCCGCCCAGAGCTGCTTTCTGTCTGTCACTGCATGAGTCTTCTCTGCGAGCTCAATAAGGCTGTCGAGCACTTGTTCTTCCGAACCGTCTTTCATGTTCACATTTATGCTTGCGGGCAGTATCCACTGCTGTGCTTGCTGAACCATAGGAATGCCTCCTTACAGGAATGAGAAATTGAATGATGTGATAGATTTGCTTTAAGGAAGCATTTGCTGGGCGATGATTGCCTTGATATAGCGGGGAAGTATGCTTGTCCGCGGCGGCTGCGCGGGGAAAAATTCATCTGCGAATGGAAGCCTGCCCTTCAAGACGCACGGGGCAACGAAGAACTGCGCCTGCGGATTGAGGGGCTGCTCGCCCGCCGTCTCGTTCACCTCGTCCGTGATGATGGGACTGGGGGCCGGAATTGAAGCGGGCGCGCTGACAGTTGCTTTTTCCTGCTGAAAGCCACCTTCTCCCCTTGCCGTGCGCAGACAGTCTAAATGCTGTGACATGGCAGGGACGAGGATGCTGAGCAGAATAACAAAGAAGCACTGTCTCATACCCTTGACTGTAGCATTTTTTCCTGCTGTAGTCAATTATCCATAATCGTAATTTCAACGCGGCGGTTCTTTGCCCTTCCTTCCACCGTCGTGTTGGGGGCAATGGGCTGTGCGTCGCCAAAGCCCTGCGTAAAGATGTGGTACTGGTCGCGAACGCCGAGCTGTATGAGGTAGTCCGCCACAGACTGCGCCCGCTGTTCACTGAGCACCAAGGGATCCGGTCCCCCCGTTGCCCGCGCCGTGTGCCCCGTCACGAGTATGTCATTCGGGTATGCCTCCAGAATTTTGATGAGCCTGTTGAGCTTTTCCTTCTCGCTCTGCATGAGCACAGCGCTGTCCGACTTGAACTGGATGTTTTCGATAGAGAGCGTGAGCCCCTTCTCGTTCTTTGTGACGGTGACATCTTTCAGTCCGAGCTCTTCCACCTGCTGCTGAATCACCTCTATGTTCTCTTCGGTGGCAGTGCGGGAGAATTCCGTTATTTCGGACTGCGAGGTTCCGCGGAAGTCTATGCGGTTGCCGGAAAAAGTCCACATCCTGATGTTGAAGTTCTCGCTGTAGTGGTCAATGGCACCCTTGTCCGCGTCCCAGTAGATGAGCCTGTCGCTTGACCCCATCATGGTTTCGGGATAGTTGCGCCAGTCCCCGCTGCGGGCAGGCGTGGGGGTGTCCAGATACAGCCTGTACTTGGCATTGATGACGTGCAGTTTGCCGCCGCTGGAGCTCTTTGTGTCCGCAGGCTCCTTGTTGACGGTACCGAGGTAGATGTAGGTTGCGGTAAAAGGCACCTTGTAGGGAGTGTTGAGGTTGAAGTTCTGGCGGAAGTCGTGTACTTCATGCCCTTCGGCAGACCAAGATTCTCCCGGTGCCACAGGATGGTCGGGGAATACGGGAAGGTCCCGCACGGTAGGCATAAAGTATTCGTCGCTTATTGTATAGACGCCGAACTTGTCGCGCTCAAATTCGCTCCTGTATTCGTTCCCCCAAGTAAATCTTGAACCGAAGCGGGAGCCTGTGGAATCCTCCGCGGTCATAAAAGTCCCTTCGAGGGACCCTGTCCCGTCTTCTGAGACGCCCGTGACGTGGAGGGCAATCCTGATGAGGCTTTCAACATGGCTGTTCCGCCAGCCGTTGACAAAGACATCTTCGCTGACAGAGGAAAGAATCCGGTAGCTGTCATCCTCCTTGTACTTGAATTCAAATGTAACGGGACCGCCGCTCACATCGTATTGCTCTATCGGAATAGCCTGCTGACTCTGGGCACAGAGCATGGCGGCGCTTATGAAGGCCAGGGCACCCGCTATGCTTCGCTTGCTCCATTTTATCAATGACATACAACACCTCGCTTTTATCTCGTTTTATCTATCGGTTAAAATATTGCGCCGACGGCACTCACTTTCTTAAACAACGTAATTGCGTTACTATTACAATATGATTGAAAATATTTTTGCAGATTTCCGCCTTTTTTTGCTGATGCTCAGCGGCTGCCTGCTGCTTTTCTTCCTTATCGGGCTCGTGATGGGGCGGATGCTACAGCAGCTCAAAGATGCGTCCCTGATTCGGCGGGAACGTGCCGATGCGGTGCGCCGCAGCCGTGCCGTGCTTGGCGGACAGTTCGGCGAGCAGCTTGCGCCCTTTCTTCCCCGCTTTCCCTGCAATCCCGGCGATGTGCGCTTTATAGGCAAGCCGGTGGACTACATAGCCTTTCCCGGCAGCGCCGAAGGCAAAAGGATAACCGACATAGTCTTCATAGAGGTAAAGTCGGGAGAAAGCAGGCTTTCAGAGCGCGAGCGCGAGATACGGAGTGCGGTAAGGGCAGGGCGGGTCCATTTTGTGGAGTACCGCCTGCCGGATTAAAGCTGGTCGTCGTCCCCGCCCGTGAGGATGACTGAATTATCACCGGAAAGCATCCTGTCGCAGAGCTCTTTGGGCATGGGCTTGCCTTTGAGGAAGCCCTGCACGTTTATTTTCTTGCTGTGGAAGTGGCGCAGCGTGTTCAGCTGCTCGTCAGTTTCAACCCCCTCGGCAATCGTGTCCAAGCCCATCTTGGACACAAGCTCGACAATGCTCTCGGTAATCTCAGTTTCCTTGTTGTCTCCCTGAGGGTTAATGTTGGAGATGAAAGATTTGTCTATTTTGAGCGTGGTGAGCGGCAGTGTCTGCAGGTAGCGCATGGACGAATAACCCGTGCCGAAGTCATCAAGAGAAATGCCAATCCCCATCTCCTTGAGCTTGTTGAGCTTTTCCAATATCTCATTGAAATTGTCAATGAGTATGCCCTCGGTGATTTCTACTTCCAGATGCTGAGGCTTGATGCCTGACTTTGTGATTTTTCCCCTGATTTTATCGAGGAAGCTTGCTTCCTTGAACTGGAGAGGGGAAACGTTTACTGAGAGTATGCCTTCAAAATTCTTTTCCCTTTCCCATTGGGCCAGCGTGTTTATCGCCGTTTCCATCACCCAGTCGCCAATCGGGATGACGAGGCGGGATTCCTCCGCGAGCGGGATAAAGTGCTCGGGACTCACCCAGCCAAGCTCATCGTCGTGCCAGCGGAGCAGGGCTTCAAAACCCCTCAGCTTGCCAGAGTTTACATCGAACTGGGGCTGATAGTAGAGCTGGAAGAGCTTGTCTGCCATCGCCTTGGAAAGCTTGTCTTCTATATTGACCTTTTGCAGGAATTTATCGCGCATCACCTGCTGAAAGATGCAGATCTGGTTTTTGCCGTTCTTTTTTGCCTCGCACATGGTGATGTCGGCGTATTTAAGCAGCTCCTCTGCGTCTTCGCTGTCGTCCGGGTAGACGGTGATGCTGCCGGAAAGCCCCAGCCCCATGCTGTTGAAGGTCTTTATAAGCTGTAAGCCAAGCTCCAAGAGCTGCTGCTTGTCCTCCAAGCGCTTTTTGACGATGATGAACTCATCGCTGCCAAAGCGGAAAGCCATTACCGTGTCTGATTCCAGACCGCACAGAATGGCTCCTGTCTTTACCAGAAGCTCATCCCCTGCAGCATGTCCCTTGGCATTGTTGACATTCTTCAGATTATCCAGATCAAGGAAAAGCAGCCCCAGCTTCTGCCTGTCCGTCTTTGCCTTGCTGATTGCTTCCTGCAGCTCTGCGTTCATGCTTGCGCGGTTGCGGAGCCCCGTGAGCTTGTCGTAGCGGGCAGTCTGCTGCAGCTGCTCGTTAAGCGAGCGCGTCTGCTCCAGCTTTTCCTGCAAGGCCTCATTGCTTTCGCTCAGCTCTTCCGTCAGCGTGGCGAGCCGCGAATTCTGCCTTCTGAGCTGCTGCTCAGCTTCCTTTTCCTCGCTTACATTGAAAATAGTGATGGCGATGCGCTCTGACGCAACGCTGTTGACGCGCATCTTGATAAAGCACTTGCAGATGAACGAATAAAAAGTCTTTTCTATTATCTTGTTTTCGTTGAAGCTTTCTTTGAGTACCGCCTGCCAGTCTATATCTGCCGAAAGCCTGTCTTCCACAGCGGAAAGCAGCGACTCAGGCTTGAAAGTAGCCGCCGTCATGGCAGAGAAACTTGCGTTCATGTATTCCAGACAGAAATCCGTGATTTCCTGCCTGTCATTGCGCACAGGAGAACCTACCGCCACCGCCAAGGAAAGCGTATCGAATATAGTTTTAAAATCTGCTGTCTGTATCATGCAACCACCCTTTTCTTTTATCGGTGTCAGCCACCCTTAAAGAAAGCAAAACTTGTGTTTTTATGCTTTCTATAAACTTAGATTGCCTTCTATGCCGTTAAAATCAACGCAGTAAGTCTTTCCGTCGCGCAAGGTGAGGCGGATATCTCCATAAGCCCCCGTCTGGCAGCTGTCGCTGAATGCAAGCGACGTGATGGGGAATAGCTCTTCGTCACTGAATGGCGCAGCGTCCTCCTTCGTGATTACCTGCGAGATAAGCGCGTAAGGCTC
>CAKZZK010000177.1 GCA_937885235.1 uncultured Treponema sp. | reverse complement strand
TAATCTCCTTGAAACGGTATAAAAAATATTTGTTTATCATTAATTGGAACAAGATGTGCATATAAAAAACATACAACGCTACTAAAAACAAAATCGCACCTTCTTCTAAGAAAGGAGAAAAAACTATGAATAAGTTGACCTTTAAAAATACTATACGACAGCACATTAACGAAATGTTTACTCAAGCGCAACATATTTCCCCCCGAAGAGGCAAGGAGAATATGCACTTTGCCTTACCCCCCCCCCGTATTATTATTATTAAAAATCAAAGAATCAAACCGCAGGTTAAGCAACCGCTTGTTATCTTCCCTGCGCTTTTCCGCTGCAAGCCGATATTCCTCAGGCACCTTCCCGAGCAACATCCAGTCAATTACGCGGTCGCTCGCATGGCCATCGAGAGTGTCAAAATGATATTTCAAATACTCCTCCATTTTTTCAAACTCAAAATCCTTGCTTTTCAACGCATCAAGCAGCTCGGAAAACGTATGGCAGATTTTGCCTGGCGTACTGCTCCGATAGTCCCTATGAAATCCACGCGTATATGAATACGGGAGCTCATCAAAAGCATAAAAGAGCGCAGGCTTTTTCTGAACAGCATATTCAAACACGGCGGATGAATAATCCGTTATCAACAAGTCAGTTATATAGAACAAATCATTGATATCTGGGTAATCCCCCACATCAAGGAAGCAGTCCGTCCACGAAGCCTCAAGCGGAACCTTTTCGCGCACCCAGGGATGCATTTTAAACAAGACAACATAATTCTTAGCGCAGAAATCATGCAATGCAGGAAAATCTATCTTTTCAAAGGGATAGTATGCTTCAGCTTCATTGCCGCCCCGGTACGTAGGTGCAAAAAGGATGACCTTTTTATCTTTAAGCAGTGGATAGCGCACATACAGTTCTTCAACCTTCTCCTTCCGCCGTGACGGATCAAGATAATCATCCATACGGGGCATGCCGGTCGGCAGTACCTGCTCCTCATTGATTCCAAACTGCTCCGAAAAGAAAAATGCTATATTCTTTGACGGACTTATGGCATAACTGTACTGCCTGTGACACGAGAAAACCGAAGGTCCACCCAACGCTCCCCAGCGGCTATAGCCAACCCCTTTATACCCCGCCCCCGCATGCCAGAGCTGTACAAGTTCTACGTCCCCATCAAGATGAAACCAGTCAAATGTCGGGCAATGATCATCAACAAAGATTATATCTGAAAGCCCTAAATCCCTTGCAAGGACAAGCTGCCCCCGTATACCGTAACGTCTTTCCATGACCATGCGGAAAGAATGGCGAATGACAAATACCTTATTTAAATTTCTTTCTTGAAGTTTTCTCTCCACAGCGAACAGATTCAAACTTTCCTTTTCATTCCTTTCACTCATAAATAAAATCGACTTATTCGCTTTCAATATAAATCTTTCTATACTATGGTACTTTCTCCAGAAATGATACATCAAAGAGAAAAGTTTCCTTTTTGTCCTTAAAGAACGGGACCTCACCTTGCGCAGCATCCTATCTAACATGACAAAGAAAGCATTACATTTATTTCTTTTATTATAAGAGTCATATCTTGATCTACAGGCTCTGAATACCGTTATGCAGGGAAAAAGGGCTTCATCATATTCCTCAAGCCCGCACAATACGCAGAACCCTGATTTTCCACCACCATACGTTATAAATCTTGACGAGCTGCCTATCCTTGCGGCAAACCCCATATCTGCCTCGGCTTTGGCAAAGATTTTATTCCTGCTGCAGGCATATACGGAATACCTGCCCTCCTGCAGGCAACGGCAGAATCCCGGGTTCGTCACGTTCACCGTCATATCATATAAGCCATCGCATTCTTTAGCTTCAAGTCGTGCATTTGCTACAAGCTGCTCAGAAACCATGTAAAACTCTAGGGGCAACTGTTCAGGATTAAGCACGTACGCCTTGATATGAAGGAAAACGCGCTCCCAGTATATATCCTGTATACAGACCTTTAGTAATTTCTGGGCAAGGCAATTTTCCAGTCCAATAATAGTATTATTATCTTTCATTCTGTTAAACAAAGAGAATTAAATTCTCCACAAGTTTTGTAATAAAATTCCAGCAATCGCTCACATCATTCAAAGAAATTAATCGATATGCCTCTGTACTCCTGCGTCAATCACACGGGCCTTTTCATTTTATTTCTACCTATCGTGGATTTCTCTGACTAAACTCACAAAGAAATAGGACACCCCGAGCGCAAAAAAACAGCTTCTGGTAGAATGTATTCGACAAAGAAACTACAGGAGGCTGAGAAATGCACACGGGGTGTCCCATGCACATCATAACACGGATCCCGCACCGGAGGCAACTGGCGAAAGGCATAGAAACGCTGTCAAAAGAGGCGCGGCGGCGGCTGAAGATACTCGACTGGCACCGGCTGGAGTCCGGGAAGTTCAGCGCGGACGGGAAGCCGAACGCGGGCCTGACATGCCGCCATTTCGGGATACACAGGTCGTATTTTTTCAGGTGGCAGGCGCGGTACAAAAAGGGCGGAGCGCGCGCGCTGGAGGACAGGAGCCGGAGCCCCAAGAACAGGCGGCAGCCTGCGTACGGCATGGAGGCCGTCGGGAAAATCCGGGAGGTACGGAGGGACAACCCGTCGTGGTCGGCGAAGAAAATCCGCGTGGTGCTCACGAGGGAGATGCCCGCCGGGGAAGTGCCGAGCGCCGCCACAATCGGGCGGATAATCAAGAGGTTCGGCATGTACTACCGGGCGGACATACAGGCGCACAGGAAGCGGTCGAAAAGGGCGGAGAGAACGAACGCGAGGAAGCGCAAGCCCTACGGACTGAGGGCGGCGGGGCCGGGGGAAATCATAGAGTTCGACATGAAGCACATAAACCTGCCCGGGCAGAAGCTGTACGCGCTGTGCGGGATAGACCAGTACAC
>CAKZZK010000176.1 GCA_937885235.1 uncultured Treponema sp. | reverse complement strand
GGCTGCACCGAATGCTGCCGACATCCAATTCATTGAGCCATAAGAATACAGCTGATAGCAAGAAGTCTCGACAGGGGAATGGGAATCCGCCTGCCCGTGTGGACATTCATGCCTAAACAGCGGACGGTTTGTCTCCCCTGTACTTTGCTGCATGGGACCCCAACAGCTCCCTGTTGGGGTCCCCGACAAAATGCTGAATTTGTAATGAAAACATGACGGACCCTCGCAAACACTGCCCATGAGCGCCCCGAATTCAAGGATATTGATGAAATGCAGGAATATCCTGACTGTGCTACAAGCTTGAAATTCTTTGCTGTGGACGGACGCTTCGATGTTGTTTGCTCTGGCCCGATGATGGGGCTGAACTATAAGAAAATCAGCTCGAATAGCGTAGGATACAAGACCGATATTACTATGCGTTCCCTTGATTTTGAAGAATATTTGTGGGCAAAGGGGTACGGGATGGATTTTACAAATGTAATGTTGTTCTTGATCATGGGGATTGTATATTCAAGCAAATGAAGATATATGACAAGGATGATGGTACAAGCATAAAGTGGAGAGAATTTTAAAATTAGTGTGTTGAGGGGATACCCCGCAGAAGAATCCAGATAAGTCGTTGAAAGGTATAATACTAGCGTAGCCATCATAGCACCTCTAAAGGCGAAAGCCTTAGAGGTGTTTTTATTTTATTTCGTAGCGCTATCATCCGCTGCAAAGCGGGCGCCAAGCTTGTTCATCAGGTCAAAGAAGTGGGGAAAGCTGACTGCACAGCACTCTGCACGGCGCACCAGAAGCTTTTCCCCTGCGGGCAGCCCTAGACCAAGGCAGGCGAGAGACATTGCCACGCGGTGATCGTCATAGCTTTCCACCTCCGCGCCATGCAGGGCAAAGTCTGGATTTACGGAACCATCGGGCAGGATGGGGGAATGTCCATGCACCACGAGATAGTCAGCCCCTTCTTCGAGCTCCGCTCCCAGCTTGCCGAGCTCCTTAGTGAGCACGGTGATGCGGTCTGTTTCCTTGCGGCGGCATACACCGATATCTTCTATATATACAGTGCCCTCGGTAAAGCACGCGGCCACAGCCACAGCGCAGATTGCATCGGGATAACCTGAAAGATTTACGTGCAGCTCTGCATTCGGCAGTCCTTCGGTAGAGAGCAGCCCTACGCCGTTGCGAGCTTTTTTGCCTCCACGCACGGTGAGCGTTGCTTTTTGCCTGTCCCAGTCGATGTCAGCACCCAGCGATTGGAGCACGGAAACGATAGCGTCATCTCCCTGAGTGCCGCTGCCGTCCACGTTGTCTATGACAATTTCGCTGTCTGTGATGAGGGCTGCCACGAGCGGGAATGCCACCGCCTCCCAGTCGCTGGGAATAGTACAGTCAAAGGCTTTGAGCGAAGCGGGCGCTGTTACCGCAATCTGCTTGAAGTCAGGGGAGATGGAAACCACTGCGCCCACGCTTTCAAGCCATTTCTGGGTCATCGTCAGATAGGGTGTTTCCTTGGGATCGCTGAGCTCAATGTGGAGCGTAGCAGAAAGGCGGAGCGCTGCCATCATCAGGCCGGAGATGTACTGGCTGCTCACCGCGCCTTCTGTCAGCACTTTGCGCCCCGCAGCGATGGGGCCTTTGATGATGAGGGGGCAGGATGTGCTGCCGGGCCTTGCTACGTATGCCTCTGCACCGAGCTGGCGCAAGACATCTGCTACGTGCGAGACAGGGCGGCGGCGTATGCTTTCATCCCCCGTGAACACGCTCCAGCCTTCAAATGTAGCGGCAATGGGCGAAAGAAAATACAGCAGGGAACCTGAATTCCCCACGTCCACCACGTTATCAGGCAGATGTATACGCTTTCCCGCACCCTGCACTGTCCAGCGCTCGGGCTCTGAGAAATCAATTCCCGCGCCGATGAGGGGCAGCGCCTTGCCCGTGCTCAGGCAATCCGCGCTGGGCAGCGGGTTTGCAATATGGGAAACACCTTCTGCAAGAGAGGCAAGCAGCAGCGCGCGAATGGTATGCGATTTTGAGCCGGGCACGGTGATGTGTCCGGCAAGCGATGTATGTTGTGCATGGATATTCATAGCGTCATGCTACCACAAAATGGGTGTTCAACACAAGCAAAGCAGCTGTATTGCCCTAATCTTTTATCTGCGGATTTTTGAGGTACACATAGTACTGGCTGCCGCTGCCATATATCGTATGGTAGTAGGTGTCCAAAATCAGAGGCAGATCTGTCAGCTGCTTTTTGAATTCAGGGGTAAAATCAAGCTCTTCGAGAGAAAGACCTGAAAGAAAGGTGAAGTCCATATTCCAGTTCTGGACAAGGTAGCGAGTCAGATTTGGAGAATAGCCTCCGTCGCTTTCAAGACCATAGTTTTTCCGCTCCATGCGGATTTTTCCCGGTGCCCCCGTGACGCCACCTATATAGATGGAATTTTTTGCAGATGGGTCAACGATATGGTTCAAATCCTCCATCAATATGGTGAAGCGGAATGTCTCATATTCTTTCCACTTGCTTTCAACATTGCCGAATATGGCGACGCTGACGCACATGCCGTAGACAAGGCAGGCAATGACTGCTCCGTGAACCTTGAGAAATTCCTTCTTGTCTGCCACATAGCCAACATCGACAATGGCAATCAGCGCAAGAAGCACGTCAAAGCCCATGAACGTGCGGGAGCTGAAAAAAGGATGCGTCAAGAGCAGATATGCCCCTTGGGAAAAGACAAACATGAGCAAAAAGGCGGGAAGGGAGACAGCCGCGCTCAGCCCTCTGTGCTGTTTGCTCTTGCAGGCGAACGAATAGGGAAACAGAACGAGCGCCGCTGCCGCAAAGAGCTTTAACCAGATGTTGCCGAAATCCGACAGGGAAATCTTTGTGTATGATTTCAGATTTTCCCAGAAAACCGAAAACATCTCTGCGCCGAGCGCCAACTCTGACCCGTCGTGCGTGTCCGTGCTTTCATCGGAAACGAGGAGAAAGAGCTTGAAAAAGAGCATTGCCGCCAGATAGCAGAGCATTGAGACGCCGATAAAGCGGGCCATATCCTTTCCCCGCGTCTTTTCAGCCCACATCCTGCTGGCAGTGAATATGGTGAGGATAATATAGATGCTGTTTGCCGCCTGATACGATGTACAGACGAGGATGAGGCAGAGCAGTGAAGAAGCAATGTATGCCCGCATTTTCTTTGTAAAGAGGAAGGGGAAGATGACAAAGAGGATGGAGAGCGCCATGTACGGGGAGTCGTATTTGTAGGCAAAGTTGCTGAAATAGTAAGGCGAAACACCAACCATACAGGACGCAAGCAGGGAAAGCTTTGTGATTTTGCCGTCCATCACTATGTAAGCCAAAAGGTAGGAAGCAATGACAAGTACGGCAATCGCCCACAGATGTCCCAGAGGCGATATGTCGTTCAAAAAGAAATTGGTGTGCAGAAACACAGCCAGCGTCTCTGATACGAAGCGGCTCGAACCGACCCATGCCTTGTGACCGGAATACACACGCCGCACATCATCAGCGTGCTCGTAGTTTGCCCGAAGCAGTGCCCAGTAGCTTATCAGGTAGATGATGCAGAGAGCAAGCAGGTATTTCTTCGTATACGGCAGGGAGAAAGCCCCTTTCGTTTTTTCGAGCATACAGTTATATGTTCTTTTTCCTTCTTTGGTATACCACAAAAAATACCAGAAAGCTATCAGGGTTGCAAAGAAGAGCATGCTATGGATAAGTATGACGTCCCATTTTTGGAGGTCGCGCAGGCTCCTGCCTAAAAATCCTTCCATCAGCGAAATAATCTGCTGTCGGGTAAAGGGAACGATGCAGCACAGGCAGGCGATAAAGCCCAGCACGAGCACTGTCCTGAATGACAGGATTTTTTTTACGTTTTTGTTCATTTTATATCTCCATTGCTAACAGTAGTATATTCAATGTGCCTCCCCGAGCCCAGATGGAACTCATTGAAGCCGGGCTTAGTGAATTCGCGCCCCAGTTCTCCGGCAAGCGCCGTGCCCGGGTGAAAGAGGATTTCAAGGGGCCGCCCCGTTTTCTCTGCCTTTCTTTTAAAAGCGGGAAGGATGCAGCTAAGCCTTTTCCCGTCCATCTCGGAACTGAAAAAGACCCCGCAGAGCAGGGAGGCGGGCAGCCCAAGCTTTTTCAGCTTCCGGCGCACTGCGCCTGCATAGAAATTGAGTATGCAACATTTCACGGCGTTCACCGGCGAGTAGCTCGGGTACAGGCGGAGCTTCCCCATATAGAAGCGGAGCGGGTCCTCGGAATTTCGTATGTATTCCACATTCCAGCCTTTTTCTGCAATGGCGTCACAGAGCGCGTCGAATACCAGGGGAATCATGTGGGGGTGCTGATGGCTGTCAAAACGCAACGGCGAAGTGCCGAACAGTCCGCTCTGCATGAGCCGCTCCGTCTGGGCAATGATTTCCGCTTTCAGCTCTTTCCGTATTGTCTTCCGCAAAACGGGATTATAATTCCAGAAAAACAGGCGCCCCCAAGATGCGGTGAAATAGCCGTCTGCATCTACCAGATGGGGTACGAGGGATCTTTCCGCACAGCATTTTCCTTCCATAAAGTTCAAATGGATGGAAAACTTTAGCCGCACAGGGAAAGAGGATTCTTTCTCTTGCAGCGCGGCGGCAGCCTGTTCAAAGCAGTCCATATTCGGCAGTATGCTCAGGCTGTCAAGCTTGCCGAGCCTACACAGCTCCAGAATGTCTGCATCGGAGTGGGGGGTGAGCGCATAGTCGTCCGCATGTATGTCAACGAGGAAAGTCATTTATCTTTTTTCCCCAGCGCTTTCCGCACGATATACTGGGGCCGCCCCTTTACCTCATCGTAAATCTGGGCGATGTAGATACCGATGATGCCGAGGCTTATCATAATCATGCCTATGCCGAAGGACACGATGAAGATGAGTGTGGGAAAGCCGCTCGCCGCATTCCCCCTCAGGTAGGAAACGAGCGCGTCTATGCCAAAGGCGAGTGCGGTTATGAGGAAAGCTATGCCTGCTCCCGTCACAATCTGCAGGGGCGCGTAGCTGAAACAGACGACGTTGTTTATTGCGTAGCGTATGAGGGATTTTGCAGACCACTTTGAGCTGCCGGAGAGCCGCTCTTCCACCTCGTAGTATACCTCTGCCTTCTTGAAGCCTACCCAGAAGGAAAGCGCACGGAAAAACGTGTTCCTCTCCTTTAAAGCGGCAAGTGCGTCCACCACCTTCCTGTCTAAGAGTTTATAGTCGGAAGAATTTCTCATATCCATACCCACCGCCTTGCTGATGAGCGAGTAAAAGAGCTTGGTGAAAAGGCCATGCGCCGCCCCCTCCTTGCCGCGGTCCGCCTTGAAGCCTTCCACAACCTCGTAGCCGTCATCATGCCACTTCGCGTACATTTCGGCTATCACGGCGGGAGGATGCTGCAAATCAACGTCCAGAATGACGGCGCAGTCTCCCGTTACGGCGCGGAGTCCGCTGAACAGGGCTGCTTCTTTCCCGAAATTCCGCGAGAAGGAGATGCACTTTACCCGCCCGTCGCCATCGTGCAGCTGCTTGATGTTCTCGAAGGTTGCATCCGCAGAGCCGTCATCTACAAACAGCAGTTCAAAGTCAGCATTAGGCAGGCGGGAGAACACGTCCACTATTGCGTCATAGAAAGGCCGTATGTTGGATTCCTCGTTATAACAAGGTACGATAAGCGATACTAATGCCATGTTCAGCTCCTCAGCGGACAATATTTCTTTATACTAAGCGAATTCAAATCACCTTACGCCGTAGAGCAGCCCCACGCCGCGGAGCACCCAGGGCGCACGCACAAAGTAGGGGATAAAGCCGCAGACATTTTCCACGCGGTGCATATAGTGCACTTCGGTGATGCCCTCTTTGCGCAGCTCTTCAACAAAATCTTCCATATTACCGTAGTATTTTTTCTGGGCAAACATATCCTGAAAGGCAAAGGAGCCGCCCTTGCGCACGACGCGCAGAGCCTCCCGCACGAGCTGCCGCTTGTCCGATGCAGCCCTGACCTTGTGAAATACAAAATTGCTCACCACGGCATCAAAACTCGCATCCTCAAAGACAAGCTTTACGAGGCTGCCCTGCTCAAACTTAGCCCGAATGCCTATTCCTTCTGCATTTGCATTCGTGTCGCACTGGTTTTTGCCGTAGCTCCAATCTTTGCCCCAGTTATCCACGCCGAGGATTTCCGCCTGGGCATAGCGCTTGGCACAGCGGACGGAAAGTGCCCCTGTTCCACAACCCACGTCAAGCAGCCGCCCCTGCCCGTTCCAAAAGAGGTGGTCAACGAGGAATTTGTGGATTTTGTTCATGAGCATACCGTTGGTAAAGGAGAACTTGTTATGGCAGAGCTGCATATAGATGGTAAAGGCAAGGAAGAGCACAAAAAGCGCTATGCCCCCTGCCGCGAGGAGCGGCTTGCTGAATACAAAAAAATAAAACTGGAGTCCGTTCAGTATGGCGATGATAGCGCAAAAAGCGTACAGCCATTTCATAAAAAATAATGATATCCAGTTACCGTAATCGGTATTTATCGCTGAAAGTTCGCTGTCCATGGTGCCACACTATATCACAAGGACTTGTCTGTGTCTAGTTTCAATGCTTCCCACTTTTTGCAGAGCAGGAAAGCTTGCCTTTCGCCGTCCATGGCGGAGCTCACAATGCCGCCCGCATAGCCGGAACCTTCGCCTGCGGGATAGAGGTTTTTGAGCGCGGTGCATTCGCCTGTCTCCTTGTCGCGGAGGATGCGCACCGGCGTGCTCGTGCGCGTTTCGCTTGCGATGAGCAGGGCTTCCTCAGAGACAAAGCCCTTCATGCTCTTGCCGAATTCATGGAAAGCGCACTTCAAGCGGCGGGTAATGCCGTCCGGCAGGCACCGCTCCATGCGGCAGCTCACAATGCCGGGAGCATAGCTTGTGGCGGGGAGCAAG
>CAKZZK010000175.1 GCA_937885235.1 uncultured Treponema sp. | reverse complement strand
GACAAAGGAAAGCCGCGAAGACAGCAGCTGCACGAGGAAAATCAGGGTGAACAGGACCACCATCACCGTGGGTGCGGGGGAAAGCTGCCGAATCTCTTCCGTGGAAAGGAAGGCACAGCAGATGTAGAGCAGGGCGACCGTGAGCGCACAGAGCGGGTAGACAAGGCGGAGCGAAGCCCTGCGCTTGCCCCGGACGACGGGCACTAGCTGCCACGCGATGGCAGCGGCGGTCAGGAAAAGGGCAAGCAAGCTGTCGAGCACGGTGCCGAGCAGCGAATGCCCGCCGCGGAAGTGCTGCCAGCCTATGCCCTGCCACAGCTCGTTGACGGAGAGCGACTGCAAGAGCAGGCAGAGCCCCGCCGCTGACGCATATTTGATGAGCTTGCTGCCGCTGTCCATGCCGTATTCAAGGCAGAGCACGGCGAATGATACCGAAGAGACAATCCACAGCCCCGGCACCGCTTTTTCGAGGACTACGCCCATCATGGCTGCCGCAAGGGCGAGCATGGCGGGAATGCCGTACTTAAAGCGCCGCGCGAAGGGCCAGAGCGCTATGAAAAGCAGGTAGAAGAGCGATGCTTCCCCGCCATCCCCCGTGCGGCAGATGACGGCATACGCCGCGCTCAGCACGAGGGAGAGCGCGAAGGCTCCCACGGATTGCATGGCATACATCAATAATATAGAAGAAAGTGACCAGATAAGCGCGAATGCCGCCGCATTCCCCGGCAGCCGGCATATCTGCGAGATGAACGCTACCACGCCTCCAAAGAGCAGCGCCCACAAGGTTGCCGCTCCTTCGCGCCATGCGGGGCGGGAGCGCAGTTTTTCCCTGCCCGCCACCCACAGCCCTCCCGCCTGTGCCGCAAGCAGGAGTATGAAAGCCGCAGCAGCCTTTGCCGCGCGGGGAATGGCGTTCCAGTTGTATGCGATGAGCGAGATGATTCCCGCAGAAATCAGCACGGCGGCGATGATGCTCAGCAGGGCAGGGATAATAGAGGCAGCTTTCCGTGACGATTCGGCTTTTTCCACCCGCGGGGCAGGTGCCACTTTCCCCTCCTGCTGCCGATAATACGCCGCAATCTTTTGCGCGCATTCCTCCGTGATGATATGCTTTTCGCACAGGACTTTGAGTTCGTCCATGAGCCAGAGTACGCAGTATGTGTCCATATTAAAGGAAACAAAGTTATGAGGATTTTGTAACAAGGGAACGACGAATCCCAAGCAGTGGGGCGCAGCTGCAACTTTAATGCGGACGGATTCCGGTTGCCTACGATGGAAGAGTGGCAGTATGCCGCAATGGGCGGTGCTCAGCAGGATACGTATAAATACAGCGGAAGCACTTCCGTTGACCGCGTGGCATGGTATGACGGCAATAGCGGCAAAAAAGCGCATCCTGTGGGAACAAGAGCTGCGAATTCCATCGGTCTGTATGATATGAGCGGCAATGTGAGAGAAATGACATGGGACAAGAATTCGTATGGTCATCCTGCTGTCGGAGGTGATTGGGCAGATGACGCAAAGCTTTGCGAGGTAAATGTAAGCTCCACCGGCAGATTCGCCAGATATATGACTGGGAGAAATCCAATGTACTCGGCTTTCGCATTGTGCGCAGTGTTCCTGCATCTGGAAGCACTGCGGGCAGCAGTTCTGGCTCTGATGGCACCTATGCCCTTGTGCTTGAAGCCGGTGACAGCATAAGGCTTGGCAGCGGCACTTGGACAAGCTCGAATTCTTCCGTCATCAAGGTGAACTCAAAGGGCAAGGCAACCGCCATGAGCGAAGGAAGCGCGACGCTTACGTCCAGTGCGGGCATAAGCCTGCGGGTAAAAGTCGAGGAAGACGATTAGTCGTGCTTACGGTAGAGAATTGACGCGGCGAAGGGATGTCTACAGGCGTGCTTGAAGTTCCGCCTCGGGCACCCCGAGTTTTTTATAGTTCATTGCTTTGCGGCTAAGAGAACGGACTTCTTCATCTTCAAGATTCTGATGCCGCCATTCAGTGTAGTCAAACGGCTCCTTGATGATAAGTGACACAAAACGCTCGGCTTCTACAGTTCCTAGATTTTTGATGAGGAGCCTCATCCCTTCCTGCCTGATGGCGGTATCTGTCATAGTGCAACCTCCATAATAAATTGTATTGGGTTTGCTATTTTTACTTCTGGTACAGGAGTGTTTAGTATTTTTCTATCGGTGGAAAGAAAATAGTCGCAACCTGCTGCCACTGCACAGGCGATATGCAGAGAATCGAATGTCTTTATACCGCGCGTTCTGAGTCGTTCCGCATAGGAAAGTATCGCTTCTGTTTCCTGCTGAATATCTATTTTAGCAATCTGTTTCCAAGGGGAGATAGCTTCTCGCTTTTCTATATATGGATTACGGGAGTTTTCATAGTCTAGGATATATGACCAAGCAAGCTCATAAAGCCCATTACGCAAAGCAGCTTGTATGGCGAGTTTTGCTTGCGATTCCAGTTGTATTTTTAACTGCGTTTGATCGTCAAAAGGGCGATTGTAACAGCAGTTATCAAGGTAAATGAGCATGATTATATATTCTAGCATACCGCTTGGAAAATTTCTATTGATTTTTCAAAAACAATCTGTATCTTTTTCGCGGCAGCGGTGTTATACTGGTAGGAGCAAAGCAATGGA
>CAKZZK010000174.1 GCA_937885235.1 uncultured Treponema sp. | reverse complement strand
CCAGAATCAAAAACGGGGGAAAGGCCAAGCCACTCCAGCGTGTCCGCATTCCTCAGAAAACCAAAATTGTTCGTATGCCTGTCGGTATTCGCGATGATGAAATCGACCGCAAACATCTTTCCAAGTTCTAGTTTATCAAAGGGAATGGCATATTTCTTACATCGCTCTTCAAGCTCATCCAAGCTGATATAATCATCAAATGCACGCGCTTTGTCAGCGCACAATTCATAGACGGTTATCAATTCAGTATTCTTGGTCACAAAATTTTCGCAGGTTGAATAATGCTTTCTGTTTTGAAATGAGAGCCCATAATCAACATGGCGCACATCAAGCCGTGTGTAGATTTCGGATGCAAGCCTTTCATTAAAGGGTTCAAGCTGCTCTATTCCCGAGCCGCCCTTTACAAGAATCCGCTTTCCGCCACGAATGACCCACTTTTTCTTTAGATTGCCTTGCGAGGTATTGTTCGGCGAGTGAAAATTCACGGATGCATTGCCACGCGGCTTGCTGTCCAATAGAATTGCACCGACATCATCCGTAAATCTATTTGTAAAAAAATTTATATTTTCCCAGTCCAAGTGCAATTCGCTTGGCGCCGCCCAGTACTGGTCAGATAAAGAAAGATAAAAACTTTTTTGAGCCAGCTCGTCTGTATTTTTTACCGCTAACTTTGAAAGGACGGTCTGCAAATTTTTTCTGCTTGATGGAATGCCGCGGTCTGAAAGCCATCGGACAATGCTGTCCTGCAAGGGATAATAATCATCGTCACGGGGAATTTTCCCGTCAAGCAAAAACTGGACGGGAATGTGCCCTTCATTTTCAACTTGATAAATTTTTGGGACAAACCCCTTTTCATCAAGCTCGAATGTAATCACGGAATGATTTTTGTGATACAAAGTGTACTTCATATTCCATCAAGGTGTTTACAGCCGCCTACATATTCTCATACGTCTGGACAGCATCCTCCAGATGCTCAATCTGTATCCCCGCATCCTTGAACATACCAAGAGAGTCTGCCTCATCGTGGTAATGCTTCTCGCATACCACCCGACGGATGCCGCAGTTTATGATGAGCATGGCACAGGTACGGCAGGGCGTCATCTTGCAGTAGACTGTGCCGCCGTCGATGGAGACCCCGCGCTTTGCCGCCTGACAGATGGCGTTCTGTTCCGCGTGGACAGTGCGCACACAGTGCTGGGTAATAGAGCCGTCAGAGTGAATCATCTTGCGCATGAGATGCCCCGCCTCGTCGCAGTGCGGGAGACCTGCGGGACTGCCGACATAGCCTGTCACCATGATCTGGTTGTCCTTGGCAATCACACAGCCCGAACGCCCCCTGTCGCAGGTTGCACGCTTTGCCACCGTGCGGCAGACTTCCATGAAGTAATCATCCCAGGTAGGACGATGGTACGTCCCTGCCCCGTTTTCTTTTTCTTCCATAAATATATTACTTTACAGCCTCAAAGATGATGTCGGCAATGAAGATAAGCGCAAGCACCCAAGTGACCGCGGGAACTTCCTTTGCCTTTTTACCTGCAAGCTTGCAGATGACGTAGGCAATGATGCCCCAGCTGATGCCCTTTGCTATTGAATAGGAGAACGGCATGGTCATGATGGTGATGAAGGCGGGAATTCCCTCCGTGGGGTCAGAGAAGCGGATGGTGGTGATTGACTTCATCATCAGATAGCCGACAAAGATGAGCGCAGGCGCAGTTGCCGCCGCGGGGACAAGGGCGAAAAGCGGGCTGAGGAAGAGCGCGAGCAGGAAAAGCAGAGCCGTTACCACAGAGCTGAGCCCCGTCCGTCCGCCTGCCGCCACGCCGGAGGTGGATTCCACAAAGCTTGTCACCGTTGACGTGCCAAGGCATGCGCCCACCACAGTGCCGACAGCATCCGCAAGCAGTGCTTCCTTCGCATTGATGATATTGCCCTTCTTGTCCTTCAAGTCCGCCTGCTCTGCAACGCCCATAAGCGTGCCGATGGTGTCAAACATATCGGTAAAAAGGAACGTGAAGAAAACGATGAAGAATTTGAGCGAAAGTATATTGCTGAAATCAAATTTAAAGAGCAATGGCGCAGACGGCAATGAGAATGGCTGCCAGTCCTTGCCCACTGTGGTAACGCCGAAGGGAATACCGATGATGGTGGTGAGCGCTATGCCTATGAGGATGGCTCCGGGCACTTTGAGTATGAAAAGCACTATCGTGATGATGAGCCCTATGACCGCGACAAGCGCTGTGCTGTGGTTCAGGTTCAGGTTTTCAAAGCCGATGAGCGTGCCCGTGTCGCTGCCGACAATCCCCGCATTTGCAAGTCCGATGAGCGTGATGAAAAGCCCTATGCCCACTGCGACAGCTTTTCGCATGGTGACGGGGATGGATTTGATGATTGCTTCCCTGATGCCGACGAGGGACAGTATGATGAAGAGTATGCCTTCAAGCAGGACTGCCGTAAGGGCGAACTGCCAGCTGCAGCCCATGCCAAGCACTACCGTATACGTAAAGAAAGCGTTCAGCCCCAGACCGGGGGCGAGCGCTACAGGCAGATTTGCGCAGAACGCCATGACGAGCGTGGCGATTGCCGCTGAAATAGCGGTGGCGGTAAACACAGAGCCCCATGCCATGCCGGATGCTGACAAAATGCCCGGGTTGACGGCAAGAATGTACGACATAGCAAGGAATGTGGTGACTCCTGCCACAATTTCGCGGCTTACTGTGGTACCGCGAGCCTTAAGTTTGAAGAAAGTTTCCATACGTATCCTCCGTGAACGTTTCTGGACTGCTTTTCAGAAGTATAGCATTGATTATTTTCTTTTACAATTTGCCTTCAAAGGCTTGACAAAAAAGTGAAGGAACTATATTATATTCACATATTTGCGGCAGTCGTATAACGGCTCATTACCCCAGCCTTCCAAGCTGGAGACGAGGGT
>CAKZZK010000173.1 GCA_937885235.1 uncultured Treponema sp. | reverse complement strand
GTATACTATCCCAAATCGAATAAGATAATTCAATAACATTAATATACGAGGAGGATCTATTATGAAAAGATTTAGTGTACCGCTTGCAGCAGCAGGGATGATGGCTGCGCTGGTGATGGTTTCCTGTGCAAAAAACACAGAAAATACTGGCAATCAAAGCAATTCTGGGAATGCCTCTTCGCCTTCGGCAAAGTCTGAGCAGGTTGTTCTGCGTGTACTGGCTGGTCAGTCTACTACGGATGCAGGCATTGAAAAGATGATAGATGCTGCGCTTGCCAAAAAGTATCCAAACATCAAACTTGATTGGGAATGCGTTGGCTGGGGAGAAGACTTTCAGCCCAAAATGCAGGTTTACATTCAGACGGGGTTGCCTGATATCATGATTGGCAAGGCTCAGGATGTCACTACGTATGGCTCACAGGGGCTTCTTGGTGATATGACAGGCAAATCATATATAAATGAGGTGCTTCCCGCTGCAAATGAGGGGGTAACAATTAATGGCAAAGTGTATGGCCTCACCTATAATGCGCTGTATCAGGGGGTATACTTTAACCGTGCGCTCTTTGATAAGTACAATGTGAAGATTCCTCAGACGCTTGCTGAACTTGATACTGCTATCGCAACCTTCAAGAAAAACGGTGTACAGCCTTTTGCCACACATTTTCTTGACACATGGAGTATCGGTAATATTACCATGCAGTTTGCTGTGAACGATGTATTCCGCGATAACCCAACATGGGGTGATGAGTTCCGTGCGGGGAACAAGAGCTTTGTAAGTGATCCCGGCTATCGTGCCGCCTATGAGTACTGTAAGCTTATCTATGACAATACTTGGTCTGATGAAACCTTCTCTTTGGAGCAGACTGCCTGCGATGCCCGGCTTGTGCAAGGCGAGGCTGCCATGAAGGTTTCTGGTTCATGGTCTATCCAGAACTTCCTTGATATTGACGATAAGTTTGAATTTGGCATCTTCCCCTTCCCCAACAAAAAGGGTGATTCCAAGTTGCTCTTTGAGCCAAATATTGCCTTTATGAAGAGCGCAAAGTCTCCTAATCAGGATGCCATAGACAAAGTGTTTGAACTTATTGCTACGGATAAGGAACTGGCATTGGAAATATATAATTTCACCAAGACTGCTCCAATGATCAAAGGCGTTACTCCAACGTTCCCCAATCCGAGTCAAAAAGATATCGATGCCTATGCAGCAAAAGATATGATTCAGGATGTGAACCTCGGCAACAACCAGCTTCAATGGGGCGGTTTTCAGGAAGAGAATGCCAAAGATATTGCAGAATATGTACAAGGAAAGATTACATTAGATACCGCTCTCAAGGCTGCTGACGCCCGTCGTGCAGCGAGCAAGGCGCAGTAACAGAAAGCAGAGGAAGCTGTATGGCTTTCTCTGCCAGATAATTCCCTAGCCAGAAGGATTTTACGGAATGTATAAAAAGTCAAAACTAACGAAAAAGATGGAGCGGCAGTATGCGGTGCTGCTTGTTCCCGGACTGCTTATTTTTACAGTAGGGCTGATTCTTCCCTTGTTCATGGCGCTTGGATATTCTTTTACAAGCTGGAATGGCATTTCTGCTAACAAGCAGTTTGTGGGAATTGCAAATTACATCAATGCCTTTAAGGATAAAGTTGTATGGAACGCATGGTGGTTCACCATAAAGTTTACGGTATGCAATACCGTAATTCAAAATATACTCGCGCTGCTTCTGGCACTTATGTTAGATGGTTCTATCAAGGGCAAGAAGGTGTTGCGTACCATTTTCTTTATTCCCTGCCTTATCAGTGCTGTAGTAGTTGGCTTTGTATGGGCAAAGCTCTACGGCAATGTTTTCCCTGCCATCTTGAAGGCTGCGGGGCTCAACGGACACAGCGCCATGCTTTTTGGCAATGAAAAGACTGTGCTCTGGGGATTGCTCGGCGCAAATAACTGGCAGTGGGTGGGCTATTGGATGCTTATCTATCTTGCCGCGCTTCAGTCTGTTCCCACGGAGCTGTATGACTCTGCAAAAGTTGATGGTGCAAACAAACTTCAGCAATTCCGGCACGTGACCATTCCGATGATTGCTCCTGCCATTACTATCTGTGTGGTCGGCATTACGACGGGTTCTCTCAAAGTATATGATTTGCTTGTATCTTCGACGAGCGGCGGACCGGGGCGTTCTTCCACATCGATTATATTCCTTATCTATAAGACTGCTATCGGAGGCAGGCAGTATGGCTATGGTTCTGCACTCTCTGTGATACTCACTGTGGTGCTGCTTCTGGTTGCCTGCATACAGCTTGGTTCTCTCCGCAAACATGAGGTGCAAATGTGATGAAAAACGAAAATAGATTATCGAGAACTGTATCAAACTTTGTCATTTATATCATTGCTCTGCTGTGGATTTTGCCCTTGTTCATCATCGTGAACTACTCATTTAAAACAAAGAAAGAGCTGTATATAAATAATCCGCTGTCGCTTGCCAAGTCCTTTAATTTAGACAACTATGTCAATGCATTTGGCAGGCTAAACCTCGTGGTGACTTTCTGCAATACGGCACTTTATACCGTCTGCTCGGTACTCTTGCTCGCCGTCCTCAGCAGTGCTGCGGCATGGGCAATATCGCGAAACAGGGGAAGGCTTTTCCGTTTTGCATACGTATATTTCATTGTGGGCATACTTATTCCAGCGCAAGCACTCTTTCTGCCTATTTATGTTATAGGCTACAAGCTGAGCCTTGTGAATACTCGCATCGGCATCATCCTTATGTTTGTCGCCACGAACCTCTCTTTCGGCGTATTCCTGATGACGAGTTTTATGACAACTGTACCTATGGAGTTGGAGGAGGCGGCGCGTATAGATGGCTATTCGCTCTATCAAATTTACTTCTTTATTGTTGTGCCCTTGCTAAAGCCTGCCATGGCAACGCTTGTCATTCTCCAATCATTCCAGATATGGAATGACTACCTCATGTCGAGTCTGTATGTGAGTTCAAACAGCCTTAAGACAATTACGGTGGCAATACAGTCTCTGTTTTCTCAGCAGGCAAGTGACTATACAACGGCTTTTGCCGCTATTACAATTTCCGTGCTGCCAATCGCCGTTTTGTTCCTGTCGCTGCAAAAATACTTTGTAAAGGGACTCACTGTGGGTGCTGTAAAAGGATAAAAAGAGGAATGTTATCATGACTGCAAAGCTTATAGATATTAAGGAAAACGGACTTCACGTTGCCATTGAGGTGGATAGTGATGGCGATGTACGGCTTGTGAAATTCCAGCCCCTTGGAACCGGGGTAGATAGGATCTATGCAAATGTGCCGGAAAATGCCAAGGGCACTCAGCACTTCCGCCTTGTGGAAGTGCAGGCTGCGGGCTTCTGCCAGCATGTACACCATGGCCCTTGCTATAAGGGAACAGAGCCAGGAAGCCTTTTGCGTTATGTTTCTCATAAAGATGAGCGCACCCCTTACGGAAGGCTCGTTTCGATGACGCAGCACTATGAGGGGCTTTATGTGACGAGCAATCTCCAATTCTTTGACGGCATCCCCGTGGTACGGAGCTGGACGGAACTTGAAAATAAAGAAGAAAAGGACGGGCGGAGATATGTGATTGAATATGTCTCCTCTTTTGCGCTTACAGGACTTGAAACGGGCGACGTTACAAGGCGCGATGAACAGGCAAATGTCTATATTCCGCACAATACATGGTTTGGGGAAGCCCAGTGGAAAAAACACACGCTGAATGAACTTGGTTATGATGCGGTCAATTGGGCATCTGTCAAGCGCGTGGGACTTTCTGAAACGGGAACATGGGCAACGTGTAACTACCTCCCTATGGGGGCTTTCGAGAATCTTGCAGCACGCACTACCTTTTCATGGCAGATAGAAACCTCTGGATCGTGGAGCTGGGAAATCAGTGACAAGCAGTATCATATATATATACAGCTTTCGGGACCTTCCTCATTGCAAAATGGATTTACAAAAATTCTTTGTTCTGGTCAGCGTTTTGAGAGCGTGCCTTGTGCAGTAGCATGTGTCAACGGTGGTTTTGAAGAATCAATACAGGCACTCACTAAATACCGCCGCGTTATTCGTCGTCTGAACAAAGACAACGAAAAGCCTTCTATCATTTTCAATGATTATATGAACTGCTTGATGGGCAATCCTTCTACTGCCAAGTTGATTCCGCTTATCGATGCTGCCGCGGCGGTAGGCAGCAAATACTTCTGCATAGATTGCGGTTGGTATGATGATGGCCCGTGGTGGGACGGCGTAGGTGAATGGCTCCCCGCAAAGGGGCGTTTCCCCAACGGTATTCGCGAACTGCTTGATTATATCCGCAGCAAGGGCATGATTCCCGGATTGTGGCTGGAGTTAGAAGTAATGGGCATAAAATGCCCCATGGCGGGGAAGGTCAGCAAAGATTGGTTCTTCCAGAGATATGGCGAGCCAATTATAGATGAATCTCGTTATCAGCTGGACTACCGCAATCCTGAAGTTCGTGACTATGCCACTGCCGTGGTCAGACGTCTTGTGGAAGACTATGGTGTGGGATATATCAAGATGGATTACAATATAGATCCCGGCGTTGGTACTGATTTAAATGCTGACAGCGCGGGAGAAGGCTTGTTTGAACACAAGCGGGCATATCTGGCATGGCTCGATGCCATTCTGAAGCGCTATCCCGATCTTGTGTTTGAAAACTGTTCGAGCGGCGGTATGAGAATGGAATACTCCATGCTTTCTCGCTGTAGTATCCAGTCTGTAACGGATCAGGAAGATTATCTGAAGATGGCTGCCATTGCCGCAAACTGCATGACGGCAGTCACTCCTGAACAGGCTGCAATCTGGTCATATCCGCTTCGTACCGGCGATGCGGAAGAAGTTATCTTTAATATGGTGAACGCAGTCCTCCTCCGCGTTCATCAAAGCGGACATCTGAGCGAGCTTTCTGCCGAGCGTTTCGCATTGGTTAAGGAAGGGCTAGAGGTATTCGCTTCAATAAGCTGCCAAACAAGTAAAGGTCTGCCTATATGGCCTACAGGCCTTGCTTCTTTCCAAGATAACTTCATCTCCGTCGGCATTGATTGCGGCACTGTGATATATGTAGCGGTGTGGTGCGTGAGGGAAGATGGCGTATTTGAAATTCCCCTGCAAAAGTATTGCAGCGGAGAAGCTTCAGTTACGTGCATATATCCCAAAGCGTTCCCCACCGTCTACACTTGGCGGGGCAAAGAGCGCACACTGACCATAACAATGCAGGCAAAGACGGCGCGCCTTTTCTCCATCAGGCAGGACTAGTCTTGCTTTGAAAGAAATTTTTCGTAATAATCATGCTGCTTTTGCAGGATTTCCATCACGTGGTCGATCATCTTCTGCTTGGGATCTTCTTCATCGGGAGGAAGCGAATTGAGGAACTCCTTGCGGAAATCCTTGCAGTCTATGACGGGGCTCGCCGCATAGATTATCTTTTCAGGACCGATAAGGTCATGGAGCATATTTTCATCCTGCAGCTGCAGCATCATGCCGTTTATGCTGACGAGCGTCACGATGTCAAAGAGACGCAGGTAGCTGTCTATTTCGCGCAGCCCCCGCTTTGTTTCCGGGTGCCCGGGACGGTAGCGAGTTCCCGCAGGGAAGACTAGGATGACCTGTCCCCGCTTTTTACAGTTGTCCATGGCGCGCATGGCAGCAAGGTTTATTTTGCGGGCGCGCTGGGTCTCTTCCTTTGAAGCCTCGTTCGAGAGGCTCCGCGACGGGTAGATGACGACGCGGGTAAAGCTTTCCGCAAAGGCACGCACGATGGGGCTTGCCTCGTTGAGCTTCATG
>CAKZZK010000172.1 GCA_937885235.1 uncultured Treponema sp. | reverse complement strand
GAAGAAGTGCGCGTGGGGGCAAAAGGAATCAGCTTTGTGGCTCCTGAGGGCACGGTGACGATAGATGGAGGCAATCAGCACCTCTACAAGCAGGTGCGGATTGGCAAGATAAATGGCTCCGGACTCATCGATGAAGTGTGGGCGACGCCCGGCGCTGTCAAGCCTGACCCCTACCTGAGCACCTACGCATGGGCGCGGGGGCTGTAAGGGGTGGTTTAGCCGCTATTTACGGGGCATAAGGGGCTTTGTGTAGAGGTAATATGAGGGGGCACGGTGGCTTACATGCCAGCCGCCGTTGTAAAAGCCATTGTCATCGGCAGTGGGGCTTACAAAGATAACTTTGAGCGCGGGGGCGGATGTGTCATAGACAAACTCGTTTGACTGCCATGCTTCTCCGTCCTGCTCCCCGTATATGTCCTGCATATCGGCAGGAGTGTACACGGAGATGCGGTATACGCCGGGCTTCATATCCAGATGGATGATGGTACCTCCGGTAAAGCAGCCGCGATAATAGCGGTGTGTCCACTTATGGTCGTGCTGCATATCATAGTACCATGAAAACGAAATGTCTCGGATGCAGTCCGTTGCATCGTTTCCTTCTGCATCTGCTATGCGCAGCAGGCAGGGAACGGTGTTGAGCGCCCCGTAGTTTTCCGGGCGGTAGATTTCCAAGCTATGCAGTTTTGCAAGGCAAAGCAGGAACGCAAAAAAGACAGCGCATTTCCTCATATTTTTACTATATCATGGGGACATAAAATGTCAATGGACTTGTCGGAAAGCTCCTTGCTTTTTTAGAGCATTGTGCTACAATAGAGGGCAGAGGAGTATCACAATGAATAAGGCTGTTGCCGCTTTTTTAGGCAGACATAACTTTCCTGTACATCAGGATATCAATTCCGTCATAGACGCTTTGCTGTATGACATGGACGAAGGACTTTCTGGCAGACCTGCAGGACAGGACATGATCCGCACTTTCTGCAATCCGCCGGAGAAGAACGCGGCGGGGGAAAGCGTCATCGTCATCGATGCGGGCGGCACCAATTTCCGCTCCTGCCTCGTGACCTTTGACGAGCAGGGCAAGCCGTCCATAAATTTCATGGAAAAAACAAAGATGCCGGGCATTGAAAAAGAGCTGTCCCGCACGGAATTTTTCAATCAGTTTGCAGAAAATCTGGAGCACTTGAAGGACAAGTCTTCATATATCGGTTTCTGTTTCTCCTATCCCATGAAGATTACGGAAGAGGGAGACGGCATACTGATAGGCTTTACCAAAGAGATAAAGGCTCCCGAGGTGGTAGGCTGCCACATCGGAGCTGAGCTTGCCGCGGCGCTCGCTGCCCATGGCTGGAAGAACAAGATGCACATTTCACTGCTCAACGACACTGTTGCGGCGTTGCTCGCAGGTGCGGCAGGACTACTTGCCGGAAAGAAATATTCATCCTACATTGGCTTTATCCTTGGTACAGGCATGAACAGTGCGTATATTCAGCCTGAAGACGCAGCTTATGCGGGGCTGAAGAAGCAGGTGATTGTCTGTGAGAGCGGCAAGTTTAAGGACGTTGTGAGCTCTGATTTCGACATTGCTTATGACAAGAAGAGCGTGAAGCCAGGGTCCGCAATCATGGAGAAGCACTGCTCCGGGGCTTATCTGGGGCCGGTTTGCTTTGAGGCTGTTCACGTTGCGGCGGCAGAGGGGCTCTTTAGCAAGCAATTTGCGGAATCGCTGCTGACGATTACCGCGCTCACGCAGATAGAGGTGGATTCCTTCCTCCATGCGCCGTACAGCACCGCATCCGTGCTTGGGGCAAAGGCTGCCGAATCTGCCACCAAGGAAGACTGCGAGAGGCTCTTTGACCTGCTTGACGCCATGGTTGAACGCACCGCCCGCCTTGCGACTTCTATTCTGGCGGCATCGGTTATCAAGAGCGGGGAGGGAAAGAGCGCGATTGCTCCTGTCTGCCTGCTTTGCGACGGCACTTCCTTTTATAAAACCTACAAGGTGCGCAGCCGTGTTGAGGGCTACCTTGAAGACGTACTGGTGCGCCAGAGGGGGCTTTATTTTGAAATCGTGGAACGAGAAAACGATATTACGCTCGGCGCGGCAATAGGCGGATTAATTGGCAAATAAATTCGGGGAAGGCTCTTTATTCTCTCGCTGAATATGCCGATAGTTGAAGTTGATTGATACAAGGGATTTGCCCGATGATCAACAGCATCATCGGGCAGCTCCCATCAACTATAAAAGGGTAGGGGTGTTGTTGTGTCCGGTAAAGTGTTAGGAAAGTCTATATTGCTTTTAATTCTCATCATAGTGCTTGCACTGTTTGGACTCCTGTGGTTTGACTATCTGGGGCTCATTCAGGCAAAGAAGCTCTTTTCTCCATTCTATAAGCTTATTGGGCTTACCCCTCAGGTATCCACGGCACCTTCATCCCCCGCAGACCTTGCGGAAATCGACCTTGATAACGATCGTCTCGCAAAACGACTGGAAGCGCTCAATATCCGCACGGAAGAGTTGGACAAAAGGGAAGCTGATATAATCGCGCAGGAGGACAATAACGCCCGCATTGCGCAGGAACTGGAGGATCGTCAGGCTGCTCAGGAAGAACGAGAAAAAACATTCAACAATCAGGTCAAAATGTACGACAATAAGGATGAGAACATTGAACAGACGGTGCAGTTCCTGAACAATATGCCGCCGGTTAATGCTGTCGCTATCTTGAGCAATATGGATGACCAGAACATCATTGATGTCCTGCGCCGTGCAGAAAAAGATGCGGCAGAAGCGGGTAGTTCTTCCATGAGTGCCTACTGGCTCTCGCTGATGGATGCTTCCCGTGCGGCGGAAATACAGCGCAAGATGACTAATAAGCCTACGTCGTTAGATTAAGCTTGTAGCAAAGCCTGCCGGAACCCTGTCAGTAATCTTTGATGTTTTCTGGAGGTTGCCGATGCAGGCGCTACAGCTGCAATTTTTAGATCCACAAAATGTCCTCGTGAAGGAAAGTGCCGGTCCTAAAGAGAAAGCCGGTGCTAGCTCTAATTCTTTTAAATCAATGCTCGATGAAGCTGAGGCTGCAAAAAAAACAGAAGCCACAGATACAGATCGCAATAGCCGCAGCAAGGACAGGGATAAAGATTCAGAGAAAATCCAGAACAAAGTTGCCCAGAAGGCTGTCATAGAAAACACGGAGACTGTTTCCTCCGAAGCGGAAGTGTTTGCGGAGGATTGCGCGTTTGAGCAGGAAGAAGCTGTCACGCTGTTCGGACAAATCGTGCAGGCAAGCGACTGTTCGATAAGCCAGCCTTCGCAAACGGAAAACAGTGAAGAAGTTTCAGAACTGCAGATAGCGCCTGTCAGCTTGCAGCAGGTTTCTTTCGTACAGGATATGACTGTACCCGCTGTAGAGGACGAGTTTTCTCCTGAGCTCGCTTCTCTGGATTCCGGTATTATAGAAACAATGGAACCCGTGCTGCAGCCTGCGCTGAAAGAGGACAGCGCTGTGGAGGAGACAGGCGAAGCGCTTGCCGCCACTGCTGATGCAATGGAAGCAGAGTCCGCATTGCCTGTAGCTGAGTCTGGTAAGGAAAATCTGCCCAAAAAGCCTGTGGCTGCCAGCGAGAAGTCTGAACGCGGACTTTTGTCTTCATCTGCAAAAGCTGCCAAAGAAGATGCGCTTTCTAATCCTGTATTCTCCGTAATTGATGAGCGCGGCGCGCTTTCCAAGCAGCTTGGTTCTTCCGATGAAAAGGATGTTCGTAGTCTTGTTGCTGAATCCGTGCACAGGCAGGGGAACACACTTGAGGTGGCAATGAACTTTGCGGACACTGCCGCGCAGGATATCCTGTCTACGAATGGGCAGACTGCAAGTGCTGATGGCTCTACGTTCCAGCAGATGCTCGCAAATCAGATTCAGTACAGTGCGCCTGATTTCGTAAAAGCGGGAAATATCATCCTTAAGGACGCTGACAATGGCGTTATCAATATGAATCTTAAGCCGGAATCCTTGGGGAATGTAAAGATTAGCCTGCAAGTCTCCGATAAAGGAATAGAGGGGCAAATTACAGTTGCCAGCAAAGAAGCCTTTGAAGCGTTTAAGCAGAATATGGATACTTTGCGGCAGGCGTTCCAACAGAACGGATTTGAAAATGCGAGCCTGAACTTGAATTTGGCATCCAATTCAGATGCCGGTCAGTTCGGTCAGGGACAGCAGCAGTCGAGCGAGCCGTACTTTGCCAACAAAACGTTTGGTAATTATGCCGAGGGCAAGGATATGCCTGCCTCGTCTGCAAATGCAGCAGCGGCTTACAAGAATGACGGCTATCACATAGACGTGGTTGCTTGATATAAAGAAGGAGTAAGAATGGATACGGAAAGTACAGTAACCTTAAACACGACAATGAGCGCCCAAGAACAGGCGAAGTTAAGGATGACTGCGGACTCTTACAACAAGGAAATCGCTGCGAAGGTCGGGCATAGCACTCAGCAAACCTTAGGCAAGGATGATTTTTTAAAGCTGTTTATAACGCAGCTTGCTAATCAGGACCCCACTTCTCCAATGGATAACACTGAGTTTAGCGCTCAGATGGCTCAGTTCAGTTCCTTGGAGCAGATGACGAACATGAATGTGAACTTTGAAAAGATGAATGCCATGCTTTCGTCATCACAGGCTGTCAATACGATAGGCAAGACGGTAAACATTGACCTTGGGGATACGAGCATCACGGGTACGGTAAGCGGAGTAACCTATGGCAACAATCCGCAGGTTCAGGTGGGAAATATGCTCTACGATATGAAGCAGATAACGGCCGTTTACGGCAATTAAACAAGATAGAGGGTAACAATTATGATGAGATCACTTTATGCTGGCGTAAGCGGCCTGCAAAATCACCAGACCAGAATGGATGTTATTGGCAACAATATCTCTAATGTGAACACCTATGGCTTTAAGCGTGGGCGCGTTGACTTTCAGGATATGATAAGCCAGCAGCTTAGCGGTGCTTCCCGCCCCACAGAAGAGGTCGGCGGTGTGAACCCGAAGGAAGTAGGACTTGGCATGAGCGTTGCCGCCATTGACACCATCTTTACTCAGGGCAACCTCCAGACAACCGGTGTTTCCACTGATATTGCCATTCAGGGCAACGGTTTCTTCGTCATGAAGAGCGGAGAGGAAACCTATTTTACCCGTGCTGGTGTGTTCGGCGTGGATGCAAATGGAACGCTTGTCAATCCTGGCAACGGTATGCGCGTGCAAGGCTGGATGGCACAGAACGTGAACGGCGAGCAGGTTGTCCGCACCTCTGCCACTCCTACCGACTTGGTTATCCCTGTCGGTCAGAAGGATCCGCCGAAAGCCACTGAGAATGTGAATTACAGCTGTAACCTTGACAAAAATACGCCGGTGATTACCGATCCGAATGATGCCAACCAGCTGCAGAGGGGAATCTGGCAGACCGAGTTTGATATCTATGATTCCTATGGCAATGCGCATCAGCTGCAGATGAATTTCCAGAAAGCGGTAGATGCTGATGGACAGGCTATTCCGAACCAGTGGACGGTGTCTGTGAGCGTAGACCCCTCAGCGGCTGTCGCCACTGATACGAGGGTTGGTTTCGGAACGACCGATGGTATGACACAGACCTATACGCTGAATTTTGACAACTACGGCACCCTGCAGTCCATCACGGATTCTGCGGGAAATGTTTCAAATCCCGAGGGCGAGATTATCATGCAGGTGTCCTACACCGTGCCGAACAGCTCGCTTGATGGCGACGGCAATCCCTACCGTCAGACTTTCAACCTGAATCTGGGTACGATTGGTTCTATGGAGAATACGATTACCCAGAGCGCATCTGCGAGTTCAACAAAGGCGCGCTATCAGGACGGCTACAAGCTTGGCTATCTTGACAATTTCAATATCAGCCAGACCGGTGTCATCACGGGAGTGTATTCCAACGGTTCCACCCGAACGATTGGTCAGATTGCTATGGCAAGCTTTATCAATCAGGGAGGCCTTGAAAAGCAGGGCGACACCATGTTTGCCCAGTCCATGAACAGCGGCACGGCAAATATCAGCGAGAGCGGTGTGGCAGGGAAGGGCAAGATGCTCGCAGGTACCTTGGAGATGAGTAATGTTGACCTTACCGAACAGTTGACAGATATGATTGTAACGCAGCGTGGCTTTGAGGCGAACTCAAAGACAATTCAGACTGGTGACTCAATGCTTGAAACAGTGCTGAGCCTTAAGCGCTAAAATGAAAAAGCCTGCCGGATTTCTTTCTGGCAGGCTTTTTTTTATGACTCATCGTTCGGTTGGCAGGAATGTTGAAAAGTGTTAGACTGGATGTCACACAAATAAAAAAGCCCTTGCTTTTGCAAGGGCTTCTGCCAGCGAACAGAATCGAACTGTTGACATAAGGATTTTCAGTCCTCCGCTCTACCAACTGAGCTACGCCGGCAATTCATTTAAGATATTAGTACTATATACTTTTGAATTAATAATGTCAATAGTTTTTTGCTTTTATTCGCGTTATTTCTAAAACTTTTGCTTGTTAAAGTTTTAGCGTTATATTATACTGGTTTTTATGAAGTGGTTGATAATTGCCCCTGATTTACACAATGAAAACATACAGCCGGTCGAAGCCTGTCTGTCAAGCCTTGGGTCAGAATACACGGAGGTGTTCATCGATCCTGAGGCTCCGAAAAGTGTTTTCATAGCGACCGTAGAAAGCATTTTAAAGTTTTCATATTGTATAATATTGGACAGCTGTATGCTTCATGGCCAAAGCAACTATACTTTTTTGCTCGGATTGTTGCTGGGGCAGGAGACAAATACTTTCATATATACTGGCGGCAGATACAGCAGGCAGTATGAAAAAATCAATATAGAGGGGCAATCATACTTCCGCAGTTTTGACACCATGAAGGCTCTGCTTCAATATATCAAGAACAACTATGAGCTGTATGAGCTGGAAGACAAGCAGCACTGTGCCATGGAGTCTCTCTTTTCTCAGGGTATTCCCTTTACAAGCGATAGTTTTGCACATTACATTTCCAAAGACAAGACGGAAATCTGCGAGCTTTTCTTGGCTGCAGGAATGATAACGAGTGCGTTTACCTCTGAGGGCATTCCTATGATTTGCGTGGCGGCGCGCAATGACTGTCTGGAGAAGGTTGAGTGGCTTGTGGAGAATGGGGCAAACATCAATGCCGTCTCAAAGGACCGCGGCTATACAGCCGTTATGGATGCCGTCTGGCGAAAGAACTATGATATTACGAAATATCTCATCGACAAGGGCGCTGATTTAAGCGTTATCAGCGGCGATGGCCAGTCTATCCTTGTGCTCGCTGTTGGCAACGAAAATCTGCGGATTGTAGAGCTGTTGCTGGCAAGCGGCGCAGACCCCGATATTCCGGACTGGATGGGTATGAGCGCGAGAGGATATGCGATGCTCTTCAAGAAGCCCGCCATGATAAAGCTTATGGATAAATATCCGCCGAAAGAGAAATAAGTATGCGCATAGTATTTGCAGGCGGGGGCACGGGCGGTCACATCTATCCGGGCATAGCGGTGGCGGACGAAACAAAGGCGTATGCCGAAGGACACCGCATCCCTGTGGAAATATATTGGATTGGCAACAGGGCGGGAATGGACCGCGCCATAGTTGAAAAAAACTTGCTTTCCGAGGGAGGTAGCATCACCGCTTTCATAGGCATTCCCTGCGGAAAGCTTCGCCGCTATATCTCCCTCCAGAATTTTGTCGATATATTTAAAATAGGGGCAGGATTTTTTAAAGCGCTCTGGGTGCTCATGAAGCTAAAGCCTGACTGCCTCTTCTCGAAGGGCGGCTTTGTCAGCGTTCCCCCGTGCCGGGCAGCCCGGTTGCTGAGGATTCCCTATTATACCCACGAATGTGACTTTACGCCGGGCTTGGCAACAAGGCTCAACGCAAAGGGGGCAAGGCGTATTTTGCTTAGCTACGAGGAAACGGCTGCATATTTTAAGGGCAAGCTGACGGAAAAGTGCCTTGTGACGGGAAATCCTGTGCGCCCTGTCTTTTATCGCGACAATGCTGCCGCGGGCCGCGCTTTTTTGGATATTCCGGCAGAGTCGCCAAAGCCTGTCCTGTTGGTCATCGGGGGGAGCCTTGGCGCAAAGCAGATTAACACGCTGATTACAGAAAACCTTGTCTGGCTCAAGGAGCATTTTCTCGTCGTGCACCAGACGGGAAAGAGCTTTGCCGAGGAAAATCCGGAGCTGATGCAGGCTGACGAATGCTACCGCCCGTTCGCTTTTATTTATCAGGAGATGCCGGCAGTCATGCAGGCGGCGGACATAGTGCTTTCCCGCGCCGGAGCAAATTCCCTGTGGGAAGCCGCCACCTGCGCAAAGGCACTTGTCCTCATACCGCTCAGCGGATCAGGGACGCGGGGCGACCAAGTGGATAATGCCCGCTATTTTGAAAAGCACGGCGCTGCACTGGTGCTTGCGGGAAACAATGCTGACGGCGGCCATCTGCGTCAGGCACTGGAAAGCCTGCTACCCGTTGCAAATAGGGAAGCGCTTTCATCTGCGTGCAGAAAACTGTGCGGGACTGAGAAGCCCGCTGAAAAAATCGCTCAGATTATATTGCAAGGAGTGCAGAATGACCTTACCAATCATTGATTTCGTTTTTATCGCTATTGTAGTGGTGTTTGCCATTTTGGCGGGCATCAAGGGCTTTGTCGGCGAAGTGTTTGACAGGGGGGCGCCCGTCATCAGCGTGTGGATTGCCGTATTGACATATAAGATGGTGTCTGCGCCTTTGCAGCAGCACATCCAGATTGTCATCGCCGCGCATATACTCGCCTTTGTTCTTGTCTTCATCCTCGCATTTGTCTTCATCAAGGTGGTGCAGCAGATTGTCGGAAAGCTTGTAGAAGGAAAGATTTTGAAGCAGCTCGACCATACTTTGGGCTTTGCTTTCGGCTTGCTGGAAGGGCTCGCCGTCGTAGCGCTCATCCTGCTCATTCTCATCTTCCAGCCTTGGTTCAAACTTGGTAACCTGCTTGACGGAAGCATCTTTGCCTCCACGCTGGCAAAGATATTGGATGCATTCAATTCGCTCCCTGCAGATTCAGCGGCCCATGTTTGACAATGTCCTTTACCAAAGCGCTACAGCATTGCTGGCAAAAGATATACAGAGCGGGAAACTGCCTGGCTCCATCCTCTTTTCCGGCCCTGCGGCGGCAGGCAAGCTCACTTGCGCATTAGAGACAGCCCGCGTCTTGTCCTGTAGGGAGAAGGGCGAGTGGAGCTGCCGCTGTGCCAGTTGCCAGCAGCACAAGGCGCTTGTGAGCACGGACTTGCTCCTTGCAGGCTCTGGCGACAAAACTTTGGAAATCAGAGCCGCCAAGGAGACCTTGCTTGTCCAGAACGCGAACAACACAAAGCATCTGGAAGCCGCGCGATACCTCTATCTGCGGGCAGTGCGGAAGCTCACCGCCCGCTTCAGCCCCGTACTGTGGGAGGGCGATGACAAGCTTTCAAAGTTTTCGCCCCTTTTGCAGGCAATCAATGATGATTTGGAAAACCTCAACCCGGGCAGAAGGCTCCCCGATGGCGATGCGCTCCAGAAAATCCTCGATGATGTTGAAAAGCAGTGCGGAAAGCTGGAAGACGGCTACCTCTATGATGCCTTGCCGGTTTCCCAGATACGGAATTTTTCCGCATGGGCGCATCTGACGTCGAGCACAGGCAAAAAGGTCTTGATCATTGAAAACGCAGACTCGATGGCAGACAGCGCGCGCAATGCCTTGCTGAAAATCCTTGAAGAGCCTCCCGAGGGCACCGTATTTATCCTGACCACCTCACGCCGCGGTGCAATGCTTCCGACCATACTTTCGCGGGTGAGGACCTATACTTTTTTTCCACGAACGACCGAACAGCAGCAGGATGTCATAAGGCGGGTGTTCCACCATATTCCTGCTCAAGAAGGGAAGGAGTCTGCCACTATAAGCGATTTCCTGCAGTCATATTTGCCCATCAGCCCCGGCACCGTCCGTGGGCTTGCGCGGCAGTATTTTGCTACCATAGCGCAGGGGCACGTGCCGGATATTCCCGCGATAATGACTGCCTGCGGTAATTTTTCTCCCCGCATACTGTTCTCCCTCTTTTTGCAGGGAATAATCGAAGTACAGCGCGGGCTGTGCCAGACTGCCGCAGGGACAGAGCTTTCTATAGCCATCATGGACGAGCTCCGCAAGGCAAGCAACAACGTCGGCGTCTTTAATCAAAATCCTGCGGCGGCGCTAGAGTTGCTTACCCGCAATATCATGCAAATAAACCACCTGCACAACGGCATCTTGAGGAAACTTGGCGAGAACCATGAATGATTTCGTAAAAAAAGTCTCACAGAAAATAGCAAAACTATCTGATGAGCAGCTGGAACGCTTCATAGACAGCATGAATGCGGAAAAAAACGTGCTCAATTCCATCATGGAAAGCCTTTCCACCGGACTGGTCATTGTCGATCAGCAGTGGTGCTTCCTGCAGTCAAACAAGGCGGCAGACCGCCTGCTGCCATTCAAAAAGCGGCATGCAGAGGCAAAGAGCGACAGCAAAATCTGGGACCTGCTTGACGAGCCGCTTATCTGCGAGTTTCTGCAAAGCTGTGCGGAAAAACAGCAGTCCAACGTCAAAGAGGAATTCTCTCTTGAACAGGAAGACAAAGTTCGCTTCATAACGGTCGGTATTACCTCGTTTGTGCAGGACACAAAGATTGCAGGCTCTATCATCACTGTTGATGACATAACGGAAAAGCGCCAGCAGGAAATCCTCCTGCACCGGATGGAAAGCCTTGCGAGCCTTACCAACCTTGCCGCTTCCGTTGCCCATGAAATAAAAAACCCCCTCGGCGCCATCAGCATCCACATACAGCTCTTGCAGAAAGCAATAAAGAAAGCCCGCAACGGCGACGGTATGCTTCCTGCCGAAAAATTTATGGAGAACTATCTGAACGTTGTCACAGAGGAAATAGACAACCTCAACAAGATTGTCGTGGAATTCCTCTTTGCCGTAAGGCCGGTGCAGGCAACGCTGGTCTTGGCGGAGCCTGACGCGCTTATCGAAAAGTTTACCGCATTTTTCAAGCCCGAATACGATGCAAAATCCGTGCGGGTGGAACTGCGCCTGTGCAAGGCATCACCGAGGCTTTTTCTTGATGAAAAGCTTTTCCGCGAGGTCATCATCAACCTCGTGCAGAACGCACTCTCCGCCATTCTGGAGCGCTTTCCCTCGCAGGACGGCGATGATGGTGCTGCCTTTCAGCAGGGGCAGCTTGTCATTGAATCCACGGTAAAAGAAGACAAATACCTGCTCACCATTGCGGACAACGGTGCGGGGATGGACGAAAAGACCGCGGCAAAAATCTTTGAGCCATATTACACCACCAAAGTAAACGGCACGGGACTTGGGCTTACGATGGTGTACAAAATCATCAAGGAATTCCGCGGCAACATAGATGTAAAATCCGTCCGCGGTCACGGAACGGCATTTACCATACAGCTGCCTATTCCTCAGGCAGGCACAAAGCTTTTGGAAGACAGGAGCTCTGCAAAGCTGCTTTTAGACTAAGTGGCTAACATAATTAGAGAAGGAAATATGAAATTCACTATCCTCATAATCGACGATGAAAAAAATATCCGCGAAGGACTGGCGACAAACTTTGAGCTTGAAGACTACAATGTAAAGACTGCCGCCACAGGGGAAGAAGGATTCAAGCTCATTGAAAAGGGCGATGTCGATCTTGTGATTACCGACCTGCGTATGCCGGGAATAAGCGGAGAGCAGGTACTGGCAAAAGTCACCACGGAAATACCCGGAATCCCCGTCATCGTGCTCACGGGGCACGGCAGCATAGACAGCGCCGTGGATGCAATGCGCCACGGGGCGTATGATTTCCTCACCAAGCCCCTGAACCTTGACCAGCTTGATATGATTGTCAAGCGTGCACTTGAAGGGCGCGAGATGAGTCTGCGCCATCAGGAGCTCAAGCACGAGCTGGAGGGAAGCACTGCCCTCAAGCAGATGATAGGCAAGTCCGCCGCCATGCAAAAAGTGCAGCAGATTATCAGCAAGGTGGCAGACAGCAGGGCAAGCGTCCTGATTACGGGAGAGAGCGGCGTCGGCAAAGAGCTCGTTGCCGATGCCATCCACAAGCTTTCCTCCCGCAAGGACAAGAGCTTTATCAAAGTGCACTGCGCGGCGCTGAGCGAAACCCTGCTTGAAAGCGAGCTGTTCGGGCATGAGAAGGGCGCCTTTACCGGTGCCGACAAGATGCAGAAGGGCCGCTTTGAGCTTGCCCACGGCGGCACCATCTTCCTCGACGAAATAGGAGAGATAAACCAGAACGTGCAGATAAAGATTTTGCGCGTCCTGCAGGAAAAGAAATTCGAGCGGGTAGGGGGCGAGCAGACCATTGAAGTCGATGTGCGCATCGTGGCAGCGACAAACAGGAACCTTGAAGAGGAAGTCAAAGCAGGGCGCTTTCGGGAAGACTTGTACTACCGCCTGAACGTCATCCACATACAGGTGCCGCCCCTCAGGGAGCGGAAGGACGACATCCCCCTGCTGATGGCGGCATTTTTAGACGAATTCAACAGGGAAAACGGCAAGCAGATAAGCGGCGTGGACAACAGGGCTAAAGCCGCCATGTACAAGTACAACTGGCCGGGAAATATCCGCGAGCTTCGCAACTGTATGGAAAGCGCAGTGGTTCTGTGCTCTGGCACGGAGATAAGCCCTGCAGACCTTCCTCCCTCTATAAGCCAGAACTCTGCAAGCGATGCCATTTCCGTTCCCGTGGGCATTTCCCTTGAGGAAGCGGAGAAAATCATCATTCAGGCAAACCTTGCTGCCAACAGGAACAACAAGAGCCGCACCGCAGACATTTTGGGAATAGGCCGCAAGACGTTGCAACGCAAGCTTAGCGAATGGAGTGAAGATAATGGCGACGATGTATGACAAGCTTGGCGACCTGCTCAATGAAACGCTCGAAGCGGGCGCGGTAAAGTTCATCCGCATTGAAAAGGAAGAGCCTCAGCCAGAGCCGGAAAAGCAGGAAGAAAAGCCCCCGAAGGAACAGAAAAAAGACAAGCGCGTCATCTACAAGAAGCTCAACCCGGAGCTTGAACGCGAATACCGCCTGCTCGATATAACGGTGAGCGCCACCGTTGACGACGTGAAGAAAGCATACAAGGAAAAACTCAAATATTTTCACCCCGACCGCTATGCCGACAACGCTGTTTTGGAAAAGGTCGCGACAAATAAAACCCGCGAGATTGTAAAAGCGTATAACGATATTCTGGAATTCCTTCAGGCATAAAGAAAGCGCGTTTTCATAAAAGCATGTTCCGCACTTTGCAGAAGCCAAAGGCTCCACGTGCATCCTTTATGAAAATACGCGCTTATATAAACCCCGTGAACAGCGTTTCGCAAGGCCATCTGCTAGGCATGACCGCAAAGCCATGCCCCGTGCATACAAAAGAAACTCAGCTATTAAATTACCGTGCCCGCCGGAACGACGGCAAATTTACGGATGACGATGATGCCGTCCGCACTGTAGAAAAGACCGTGGTCTCCGTCCTCATAGTGCTTGCCGCTCACATTGATGCAGCAGTTGTCTCCGATATGGGCATTCTTGTCGATGATGGCTTTGTTAATCTTGCAGTTCTTGCCAATGCCGATGTTCGGAATGCCTTTCTTGGCATTGTATTCCCGCGCTGCGGCATTTTCGTAAGAGTCCGCACCCATCATGATGACGCCGTCCAAATCACAGCCCTCGTTGATGATGGAACGCACACCGATAATCGAACGCTGCAAGCGCGAATTGGAGATGACGCAACCTTCGCTTGCGAGCGTCGCCGTCATATCTGCATGGTTTATCTTGCTTGGAGGCAGATTGCGCATGTGCGTATAAATCGGCTTGTCCTCATCGTAGAAGTTGAACTGCGGAATGGGGTGGGTAAGGTCAAGCATCGCCTCATAGAAGGAGCGGATCGTACCGATGTCTTCCCAATAGCCGTTAAAGATGTAGCTGTTGACTTTCTTTGACTTGATGGCGGCGGGAATAATCTCTTTGCCGAAGTCATTGGACTCGTTGTCCAGCATCTCTTCCATCGTGTCGGCATTGAAGATGTAGATACCCATCGAGGCAAGGTATTCCAGTTCGGCGGGCAGGTCGCCGCGCGCATCATCAGGAATCTTCCACGGGTCAATGTTCAAGTCCCGTGCGGGCTTTTCCATGAACTCAGTGATGCGGTTCTCATTGTCAACCTTCATTATGCCGAAGCCGGAAGCATCAAAGCGGTTTACCGCCTTAGCTGCAATCGTGATATCTGCACCGGAAGCGATGTGCTCGTTCATAAACTTCTTGAGGTCCATGCGGTAGAGCTGGTCGCCGGAGAGAATGATATAGTGGGTGGGGCGCTGTGCATGGAAATGCGCGAAATTCTTGCGCACCGCATCAGCAGTTCCCTCATACCATCCCGAATGCTCCAAGGTCTGTTCCGCTGCCAGAATTTCAACGAAGCCCCGGCTGAAGCGGTCAAAATTGTAAGAATTGATGATATGCTGATGCAGGGATGCAGAGTTAAATTGTGTCAGCAAATAGATTTTCTTGTATCCGCTGTTGATACAGTTTGATATAGGAATATCTACAATCCTGTATTTTCCCCCGAAAGGTACCGCCGGCTTAGAACGTTCCTTTGTAAGCGGATACAGCCTCGTGCCTTTGCCACCGCCAAGGATGATTGCCAGTACCCGTGGCTCTTCTGTGATATTTTGTTTTGCCATAATAAAGAGTAATTCCTCCCTGCAAGATTAACTATAATTTAATTATAAATCCACTCCGTGCAATTTGCAAGAAAAATCATGAGATTTTGCCGCTTTTCTTTACCTCTTTTACCAGCTCCCTCATGTGCCCGCTTGCTCCTTTTTTCATGATGAGCGCGCAACCGTTTTTGATGACCACCACAAGCCCTTCCACACCGCAGAGCGCGACGGGAATATCAGAATAGACGAAGTTGTTCGCTGCCCTGACTTCCACCGTCTTGTCATCGTTTTCCTTGAAATATTTTTCAAAGGCGTCCCAGCTGCCTACATCGTCCCAGGAAAAGCTCGCCTTGACCGTAGCCGCCCTTACCGTCCGTTCGGCAATGGCGTTGTCAACTGCGATTGCGGTGACTGTGGAATAGGCATCCGTCATAGGCTGCCAGCCGCTGATATAGCTTATGCCGCTGATAGTCTTTGCCTGCGGTGCGGCGGCGCCATCAAAGGTCTTGAAGGACTCGTAAATGTCAGGAACATAGCTCTTCACTTCCTGCATAAAGAATTTGTCCGTAAAGGCAAACATACCGCTGTTCCAGGCATACATGCCGCTTTCAAGGTATGCTCTCGCTGTCTCCGCGTCGGGCTTTTCCTTGAACTGCGCGATTGTTGCCACTGTAGCATCTGCGGAAAGCGCTTCCCCCATGCGGATATAGCCATAGCCCGTGGACGGCTCTGTCGGCGGAATGGAAAAGCAGACGAAGTATCCTTCCTGTGCGGTCTTTGCCGCCTTGCTGCAGTCGGCAGCAAAGTTGGCAATCGGTCCAATCACGTGGTCGCTGGTGAGCACGAGCATGGTATGGGAGCGCTCCTCTTTGTCTGCCAGTTCCAGATAGCGGCACGCGAGCACGAGCGGGGCGCAGGTGTGGCGGGGGCAGGGCTCCGCGATTATCAGAAGGTCTTTGGAAAGCTTTTCCTGTTCCTCTGCCGTGACCTTGGAAGCAAGCGAGGCGCAATGCTCTGCTATGGGCTTGATCAGCTCTTCCCGCGTTATGATGAGGATTTTCCCCGTTGGCTTTACGGCAAGGGCGCGCAGAACCGCCGCCTGCAGAAAGGAGATTCCGTCAGCAAGCGCGAGGAACTGTTTTGGGTGCTCAGGCCGAGACGCAGGCCACAGCCGCTCGCCGAATCCGCCTGCAAGTATGATGACATCGCTAAAGGATGTTGTTTCAGAAAAATTTATATATGGCATAAATCTAGCATACCACAGTTTTCTGTTTTGTAAAGGGGGATTGAAGTATGTTGAAACCTATTTTATTATTCGTAAGGGAATTTGTCGCAAGAATTCGAAAGCGACTTTGTCGTAT
>CAKZZK010000171.1 GCA_937885235.1 uncultured Treponema sp. | reverse complement strand
TCGATCAGGCTGCCTTGCGCCCGATGCGGGAAAATGACTCCCGCAATACCGGTCATGGCGAGCGGATAGGCCAGGCCGGTGATGAGCGTGAGGGCGACGAGGGCTATGTTGAATGTTTTGGAGTAAAAGGTCTTTTTTGTCAGTATGCGGTAGGCAAAAAAGATGTAGAGAGAGAAGAAAGCCGCAATCACGAATGCGATGACTATGTTCCTCGGCGTAGGGTCATAGCGTGAAAACCCCTGCAAAAATGATTTCTTCAATATATCTTTAAAAGTATGCATATACTGGTCCTGCCATTTGGTATTTACGGCATATATAATACTTTGAAAAGGAGGTTTGCTTCAAGCGTCCTGTCTGCAATATTTCAAATATAAAGTCAGGCAAAAATTCGTCAAACTTCACTTCCAGAAGGTTTACGACAGAAGGTAAAACAGGGCGGCAGGGAAGTTCATCGGAAAAGAAGCATGAAAAATCATCCGCGCTCGTAATGCTGCGGTCAAAGGTGATCCGCACATTGCCCTGCTGCCAGACGAAGGGGGTTCGCTCGTAGCTGACTATGGTGACAGGCCGCAGTCCCCGCGAGCGCATAAGCATGAGCAGTTTTTTATAGAGAAAGTGGTCGCCGCTGTCCACAGAGGGAATTTTGCCTTCCAAGATAGCCCTGCAACGTTCACCGCTGAGCGGACAGGAAAGCTTCTGCGTCTTGCCCTGCTTTTTCCGTTTAAGCTCAAGGCTTATGTGCGAGGCATCGTTATTGTAAATCCTCAGCCGGAATTTTTCTCGCGGTTCCGTGCCGTCACTATTTTCCCTCATGCAGCTGTCGAAGAGGTCGTCAAAATAGAGGCTCCTGACGGTATAAGCGCCGCTGCCGTCTGCATGGCTGTCCGGACGGAGGATGGCGCTGACCCGCTGCTCCAGGATGGCAAGCGTGGATTCCGGCGCAAGATACTTGTATTCATGCCTGTATTCAGCCATCGTCATTCCTTCGCCGTTTCCGCAATATATGCCGCAAGCTTGTCTAAATCCTCCTTCTGCTTTTGGGAGACGATTTTATAGCGTTCCGCAGCTTTTTGGGCATAGAGCGCGTAAACTTCGGCATCGAGCAGCTGGACGAGCCTGTTTTTTATCTCTGAAACCGAATAGGGGTCAAAATAGAGCGCACTGTCTCCGCAGACCTCGGGGATGGAACTGGTGCCGGATGCCGCCACGGGAATGCCATAGTGCATCGCTTCCAGCGGGGGATAGCCAAAGCCTTCATTGAGGGAAGGATAGATGAATGCGTATTGCTTTCTGTTGAGCAGATCGAGCAGGGGGCGTTCAACATAATCCAGAAAGACAAAGCGGGACGAATTCTGCAAACGCTTTTTAAAGATGCGGGTCCTCGTTGCCCCCGTGATAACCGCCTTGTAGCCTTCCGCAAGCCTAGAAGAAAAGAGGGAATCAAGCGCCCATACCGCCCGCAGTGCGTTTTTTGCCCAGCGAGCTGCGCTCGTGATCAGGAAAAAGCGCTTTTCTTCAAGTCCTAGCGTTGAAAGCGCACCATGCTCTGGAGGAAACATAGCAAAGACAGAGGGATCGAGCTGGGCAAAGCTCGGGGAGGCAAAGACGGGAATCTTTCTGTTTTGCAGCTCAGGGTAAAAGGCTTTCATAGAAGCAAGCGAGTGGCGGGAAACGGTGATGACGTGTATCCGATCATCGTGCAGTATCCTGCCGTTTATGGCAGAAAGCTTTCGCAGGTAGAACTTCCTCGCAAGCGTCATAAACAGCAGGTCTTTCAGCTTTTCCTTTAATGAAGACGCATAGTGAAGCATGATGGGGTCTGTGGGCATTTCCAGCGTGCGTAAGCCGTGCACAGTTGTGTACACCGCCACATCGTCAAGCGGCCAGTTTTGGTTCAGATTGAGCATAGCTGAGTATGCCCGCTCAATGCCATTTTCTTTCACTATATCTTGGAGAGAAGTTTTCCGTATATCAAAAAGGGGAATGCCGCGCTGTTGCACTTCTCTGACTATCAGAGGATTTATGTAGGCAGAGCCATCGTAGAAGCAGTACAGCTCTAATTCACTGAGCTCGAGCAGTTTAAAAAAGAGCACTTCGCCATAGGCTCCTCCCCCGTGAAATTTGCTTTCCGGCGAAGGCTGTGTCGCTGTGAGGTCATAGAGTAATTTCATTGCTTTTCCTTCCTGTGCAAAATCATGAGCGCGGTGCTGTTTTTCATAAGCAGCATACAAAGCGCATAGGAAACCATACCCGCAAGGACGCTGGGCAAGAGCTGTAAAAGAGGGCTGTCTGTATGAGGCAAAAGAAATCGCAGGCT
>CAKZZK010000170.1 GCA_937885235.1 uncultured Treponema sp. | reverse complement strand
ACATCTGCCACGCCGGAAGAAACCATAAACCGCCCCGCCATGAGCGCCTACGAGCCGGGCAGCGTATTCAAGATATTTTCATCTGCGGCGTTTATCGATGCAGGCGTCATAGACGGGGACAGCGCGTTTCTCTGTGACGGCATCTACGAGCAGACCACGAAGCTTGGCGAGACAATCAGAATCACCTGCCTTGACCACCACGGCTGGGTAACGGTGCGCGGCGCTTTGAAATATTCCTGCAATGATGCCATAGCCCAAATGAGCGACCAGCTGAACACGACGGCTTTTCTCTCGTATATCCATAAACTCGGCTTTGGGGAGCGCACAGGCATAGAGCTGCCTGCGGAAACAAAGGGCTCCGTCAAAGATACGAGCGACAAATATTGGTCTGCGCGCAGCAAGCCCACCATGTCCATCGGGCAGGAAATCAGCGTGAATGCCCTGCAGATGGTGCAGGCAGCCACTATTCTGGCAAACAAGGGAACGCCGATAAAGCTCACCGTCATCGAGCGCATCACCGACAGAAACGGCACGGACAAGTATGTCCACACGCCCGTCTATGGCGAGCAGGTGCTGAAACCCGCCACCACGCAGTACATTCTGAGCTGTATGCAGACGACGGCGGAAAGCGGCACTGGATTTCGCGTTATACAGGGACTGGGCGATATTTCCATCGGCGTAAAGACCGGCACCGCCCAGATGGCTGACCCCATAAACGGCGGCTACAGCGAAACAGACTTTGTGTCAAACTGTCTTGCCATCTTCCCAATAGAGGAACCTGAAATTGTACTGTACATCGTCATCGAAAAGGCAAAGGGTGAAACCTATGCGGGCCGCATCGTCGCGCCCGTCATTGCAGAGGTAGCTGATGAAATCCTTGACCACCTTGGCATTGTCCGCGAGAATGCTCCCACGTTTACGCATGAAGGTGTCGTTTCAATAGTGGAAAACAAGGCTATCAGTCTGGGCGATACCGTGCCCAATTTCACGGGACGCCCCAAGAGGGATTTAGTCCCCCTGCTCGACGATGAGCACATCCGCTATATCATCAACGGCGAGGGCTGGGTGGTAAGCCAGAGCCCAGAGCCGGGAACCCCCATCACGGAGGATATGACGATTGAACTCACTCTGGAATAAAAACATCTCGCTGTTCAAGGAACGCTTTCCCGCGCTCTACGATCTGCTTGCGGAAGATATCGCCGCTTTCCTCGCAGGGGGAGAGACGGCGTTTCCCTTCCGCATTGAAGCGGCAAGGAATGGCTCCCCCACTGCCCTTGCCAATGGCATTCCCCTGCATTCCAAGTACAATCCCGAGCGGGAAGCCCAGCAGCTAGTCTCCCGCTACGATGGCTCCAAACACACGGCGGCAGTTTTCTTCTCCTGCGGGCTGGGCTATGCGGCAATCGCTTTTGCCAGTAAATTTCCTCGGGAAACACTCATTATAATAGAAGAAAATCCATCATATCTCTTTGTCGCGTTTTCCGTGCTTGACTGGGAGCCTGTTCTGTCTTGCGCTAAGCTTATCTTTGCGGTAAAGGCTCCTGCGGAAAGCGTTGAAACCCTGCTTCGGCAATACAAGAGTACGAGCCTGTGCAGCTTTAACGTCGCCGCGCAGTCTGCCCATAGCGCGGACTACATAAACGCCATACAGAATGCCATGAGACAGCACGAGCAGAAGGATGCCACCAACACCAATACGCTGGAAAAATTCGCCCACTTATGGCTACGCAACAGCTGCCGCAACCTGCACTATCTGGCAGAGCTGGACGGCATTGAAAAATACCGGCAGCTTAACGCAAAGTTATCCTCCCCGCTGCCCTTCCTCGTGCTTGCGGCGGGACCGAGCCTTGCGGGCATACTTCCCCACCTGAGGGAATTACAGGAACGCTGTATCACTATCTGCGTGGACACGGCGCTTCATTCCTGCCTTGACGCGGGTGTAGAGCCTGACTTCATCGTGCTTGTCGATCCGCAGTATGCCTGCGCCATGCACCTTGAATTTCTCTCCGCACCCTCCTCCGTCCTGATTGCGGAAAGCGCGGTCTGGCCGTCGGTGTTTCGCTTTCAGTGCAGGGAAATAGTGCTCTGCTCTTCGCTCTTTCCCATCGGGCAGTACTTTGAAAAACGGCTT
>CAKZZK010000169.1 GCA_937885235.1 uncultured Treponema sp. | reverse complement strand
AGCTGGCGGGTTTCACTATTTCGTCCATTCTGGCTGTATTCTGATGGCTCGATGACGGCAAGTTTTGCACAAATAATTTTGCTTGCCGTTGCTTTTTCAAGGGGCATACTTTCTGTAACACCACCATATAGCATTATGAAAACAAATGGGGGAATGTCACGGGCACGAAGACCGAGAAGAACGCGGCTAAGAAGATAATCAAGCGATTTAATGTCTTGTTCCCGTGAGCATTTGTTATTTACAATGCCTTTATATCCACCGTGCTTACGTTCTCCAGCGAGAAGGGGCTTGCGAGGCAGTCGGCAAGGGCGTGGGCGGTGTCCAGTGCGGTAAGGCAGTCTATATCGCGCTCAACGGCGAGGCGGCGGAGCTTTACGCTCTCTGCAAGCGGGTCCCGTCCCTTTGCCGAGCTTGACACCACGTAGGCAACCTTCCCGCTTTCGAGCAGCGTCATCACGTTGTCGTGAAAGTTTTCGTGCACCTTTGCAACATGGGTAACTTCCATGCCGCTGCGCTCGATGGTGGCGGCGTTCCCTGTGGTCGCGTAAAGATGGAAGCCCAGCTTGTAAAATTTGCGGGCAAGCGCAGGGAGTTCCGGCAGGTCAGATTCCCGCACGGAAAAGAGAATGCCCTGCTCGCCGGAACTGCCGTCAGGTCTGATCATCTTCCATCCCGCGGCGCACATGCCCTTGAAGACCGCTTCCCCGCGGGTGGCGGCAATGCCCAGCACCTCGCCCGTGCTCTTCATCTCTGGCCCAAGGTGCGTGTCCACGTCCATTAGCTTTTCAAAGCTGAACACGGGGACTTTCACCGCAACATAGGCGGGCTTTCGGTAAAGCCCCGTGCCAAAGCCCATATCACGCACCTTTTCGCCAAGCATGGCGCGGGTCGCAAGGTCAATCATCGGAACGCCGGATACCTTGCTGAGGTATGGCACCGTCCGGCTTGAGCGCGGATTCGCTTCGATGATGTAGAGCTCGTTCCCATAGATGAGGTACTGGATGTTCACCAGCCCCTTTGTGCCGAGCGCAAGGGCAAGGTCAACGGATTGGCGCACGATTTTTGCTTCCATAGTGGCACCGAAGTCACCGGGGTAGACGGCGATTGAATCCCCCGAATGTATTCCCGTCCGCTCGATGTGCTCCATTATTCCCGGAATGAGGACGTCTTCGCCATCACAGATGCAGTCAAGCTCCAGCTCTTTTCCTTCCATATATTTGTCAATCAGGACGGGATTTTCAATGCCGCCGCGCAGGATGATTTTCATATATTCCTTCACGTCCGCACTGTTCCGCGCGACAATCATATTCTGCCCGCCGAGCACATAGCTGGGGCGCAGCAGCACGGGGTAGCCGAGCCTTGCCGCCGCTTCCAGAGCTTCCACTTCGGTAAAGACGGTCACTCCCTTTGGCCGCTTTATGCCGAGCCTGTCGCACAGCTCTTCAAAACGCTCGCGGTCTTCGGCAAGGTCTATGGAATCCGCGCTTGTTCCCAGAATCCTGATTTTTTGAGAATCCAGAAATTTCGTCAGCTTGATTGCCGTCTGGCCGCCGAATGCCAGCACCACGCCGAAGGGCTTTTCCACGGCAAGCACGTTCATCACGTCCGGCGGGGTGAGCGGTTCAAAATACAGCCTGTCCGCTGTGTCAAAATCCGTGGAAACTGTCTCAGGGTTATTGTTGATTATGGCTACCTCGTAGCCCTGCTTTTTCAACGCGCGCACGCACTGGACCGAAGCGTAGTCGAATTCAATGCCCTGCCCGATGCGTATGGGACCAGAGCCGAGCACTACTATCGTGCCCTTTGACGGAGCCTTCCTGCTGCTTTTCTGTTCTGCAAGAAACTGCAGCGCCTCATTTTCCTGTTGACCGCCAACGGAACTAACCGAATAGAAATAAGGCGTTTCTGCGTTGAATTCTCCGGCGCAGGTGTCCACCATCTTGAAGCTCTGCGGGGGGAAAAGGATGCCGTCCCCCGCCTTTGCTTCCATCGCCGCAATGCGCTCCAGTTTGTACAGGAACCACTCGTCTATCTTCGTTATGTCGTGAATTTCTTTTACGCTCAGGATTTTTCGCTTGAGCGCTTGGTAAATCGCGAAAATCCGCTGGTCCGTACACTGCGAGACCCGCTCGCGGATTTTCTCCTTGCCTTCCTTTGCAAAGGCGGGCAGATTCAAATCTTTTACGCCTATTTCAAGTCCCCTGACCGCTTTCAGTATTGCCTCTTCAAAGCTCTGCCCTATTGCCATGACTTCACCGGTAGCCTTCATCTGCGTGCCAAGCTTGCGCGATGCGTACACGAATTTGTCAAAGGGGAACTTCGGCATCTTTACGACTACATAGTCCATCACCGGTTCAAAGCAGGCAAAGGTCTTTTTGGTGACGAAGTTCGGAATTTCATCAAGCGTGTAGCCCACCGCAATCAGCGCGGCAACCTTTGCAATGGGGTAGCCTGTTGCCTTGCTTGCCAGTGCCGACGAGCGGGAAACGCGGGGATTCACCTCTATCACCGCGTACTCGAAGCTTTCGGGATTCAGCGCGAACTGGCAGTTGCAGCCGCCTTCTATTTGCAGTGCCGAAATGATGTGCAGGGCGGCGGAGCGGAGCATCTGGTACTCCTTATCTGCCAGCGTCACCGTCGGCGCTATGACGATTGAATCTCCCGTATGGACTCCCACGGGGTCAAAGTTTTCCATTGAGCAGACGGTAATCACGTTCCCCGTGCTGTCCCGCATGACTTCAAACTCAACTTCCTTCCAGCCTGAGATGCACTTTTCCACCAAAATCTGGTGGATTGGCGAGCGGTGCAGCCCGTTGTGCGCAATTTCGTCCAGCTCCCTGTCCGTATAGCAGATGCCTCCCCCCGTGCCGCCGAGCGTAAAGGCGGGGCGTATGATGGCGGGGAAGCCAATCTCGTTGTACACAAAGTCCGCCGCCGCTTCGTAATCGGTCACCACTTTGGAGGGAATGCAGGGTTCTCCTATCGATTCCATTGTGTCTTTAAAAAGCTGCCTGTCCTCAGCTTTGTCTATGGTCAAAGGCTTTGCGCCGAGCAGCTTTACCCCGTGGCTGTCCAGAAAGCCTGATTTTGCCAGCGCCATACTCAGGGTAAGCCCAGTCTGGCCGCCAAGCGTGGAAAGCAGGGAGTCGGGCTTTTCCTTTTCTATAATCCGCTCCAGCGTTGTCAGCGTGAGCGGTTCAAGGTAGATTTCATCAGCCATCTCCTTGTCCGTCATCAGCGTCGCGGGATTTGAGTTTACAAGGCAGACTTCAAGCCCCTGCTGTTTCAACGCCTCGCACGCCTGATTTCCGGCGTAGTCAAATTCCGCCGCCTGTCCGATAACGATAGGTCCGGAGCCAATGATCATCACTTTATGAATATCTTTATTCAGTGGCATTGCCGCCTCCAAAACTGCAAAAAAAATGGCGACCCCGTTACAAGAACAGTGTCGCCGTTGACTGCTATACTATAGCATTTTTTTTTAACAATGGGAAGTGAGATTGAGACAAAATGCAAGTCATTCGGATTTCAGCGCATTCCTCACAATGTCTGCGTCTTTGGAACCGACAATCACCCACCACTGGCTTGAAGAGTTTACCCAGTAGCGTTTGAACACGTCGAGGACTTGCTCGGGGCTTGCGTGCTGCACAGCGGCGGCGAGCTTCTTGTCAAAGAACATATCGTTGTAGGAAAGCAGGTTGTAGAGCAGGGAGCTTGCCACGCCTTCTGTCGTTGCCTGAGACTCATACGTGGTGATGATGTAGGCATTCTTTGTGCTTTGCAGCACGTCCGCAAGCGGAGAGAACTTGTAGGAGCCGTCGGCATTCACGGAAATCGGCACCTGTCCCTGAGCCATATAGCCGCGCGCTTCCGCCATGTATTGGGCAAAGTGCTCCGGGTCGGAAAGCTTGTAGAGATATTCCTGCCCTGTCGGCGCCTTTGACTGGACAATGCCGGAAGACGGGGAGTAGCAGGCGCCGTAATGCTCGCGCACCACGTTAAATAAAATGGTGGAATACACGCTTGAAGCAAGGCATGCAGGAGAAAAATCCTCGCTCGTGCTCGGCGGCGCGGCAAAGACCCGCGCCACATAGCCCGTTCCCTGTACGGAATCGTTCACGAGCACTACAGGCTCGCCTTTCACCGTCAGCGGAGGAACAAGCTGCGGCTTGGCTGCCTCAGACGGAACAGCGGGAAGGCTTCCGAGCGTCTTGTCAAGCTCAGCCACAAGCTTCTTTGCGTCCATGCTGCCCACCGCAAGCACAAAGATATTGCTGGCGTTCAGCAGCTTTTTGTGCAGCGATTTCATATTTTCAATCGTTATCGCAGGCAGGGAGTCCGGCGTTACCCCCACCTTAGTCTCGTAGGGATGCCCCTTGTACAGGGCTTTGTTCATCTCATAGCTGAGCAGGGACTGCGGGTCGTTCAGCATGGACTGTATGCCCTGCTCGTACTCGGTCATGAGGTTTTCGTAGACCGACTGCTCAAAAGAAGGGTGCAGGAATCCGTCCACAAAGACGGGCAGCATATCGTAGAGGTAGCTGTCTATAGTGCCGAGCGAGAGCGCGCTGCCCGCCACCTTTGTATAGCTGCCGATGCCCGCCAGAGTCGCAAAGGAAAGGCTGTCGCGGGCTGCCTTGTTGTAGCTTTCGGAACTGTAAGCCATCATGTCAAAGAGAGCCGCTTCAAGCCCTGAGCTTTCGGGCGTCAGGTGGTCAATGCCGCCGCGCACCACGATGTTCAGCGCGTCAACCTTGTTTCCCTTGTTGTACTGTACGTAGACGGGAATGCCGTTCTTGAGCGTGTAGACATCGACGGGCAGATTGTCATCAAGCTCGTAGCTGTCTGCCCCCAGCTTTCCCGATGGCGCATAGATTGTCTGCGGCTGCGGGCTTGCTGTTTCCTGAGCCACTTTTGCGGGGTCAGGAGCAAATTTGGCATTCTTCCACCAGAACGCATTGTCTGTCGTCACCACATCGTAACCAGCCGCTGAGAATTCGCCTTTGAGCGCCTCGTACACAGCAGGATTCACGAGCACCGTCACGAGAGGGTGCTTGCCCTCAATATAGCTTGCCAGAAACTTCTGCACATCCTTCTGCTTTACCTGCGCAATCTTTGTGTTGTACGTATAGTAATAGTCAGGCGTGGCGCAGGTCCACCAGAAACGGAGGGTGGAAAGCAGTCCCGTCGCGGTCTGGGCGGTGAGTATGTCGTTATCCTGCAAGGTGCGGGCAATCTCTTTTACCTTTGCGCGGGTAAAGAGGCTCGCGTCGTCAGCCATAGCGGGCAGGATTTCGTCCTGTATCTGGCTGAGCAGGGAATCGACGCGGGCGGTGAGGTTCTGCATGGGAGAGAGGACTGTGGCACCGAAGTCAATCTGCGCATCTGCGCGGGTGGTGCCATAGCCGCTGTAGATGTACTCGGTGTCGGGAATCAAAAGGGAGCTGTCTTTGGTGAGCGTCTGCCTGAACGCGCCGTCGGGATCATCGAGCAGCCTGAGCAGGTAGTCCGCCGCATAGGTGTCCGCAAGGTCAAAGTCGGAATCAGGACCGCGGAAGCTGATGTTCACGCTTGCAATCTGCGGGGAAATCCTGTCGTAGGGCATGACTGCGTACTGCACGCTGTCAAAGGGCTCCCTGTTCAGACGTGCCCCCACAGCGGGAGCCTCGTTGCCGTTGTTGCTCCAGTTGCCGAATATCTTTTCGGCAAGCGCAAAGACTTCCTCGGCATTTACGTCTCCCCCCACAAAAAGCGCGGCGTTTTTGGGGATATAGTACTTGCTCTGCATATCCCTCAGCTGCGCGACGGTGGCGTTGCGCACCACGTCAAAGGAACCGCCTGAATCGGTGCGGTAGGGGGCTTCAGGGAAGAGCCTGTTGTTCACGTAGTTGGCAAAAATCCTTCCCGGCTCTGTGGCATCGCCCTCTATTTCCGCAAGCACAACCTTCTTCTCGCTTTCCAGCTCTTCAGCTTTCAAAAGCGGGCTCCTGATGGCGGCATTCCAGAACGCCATGCCGTTTTCAAGCTGGTCCTTGGGTACCGTGAAGAAGTAGTTCACGCAGTTTGTGCCGGTGGTACCGTTCCAGTTGCTCACGCCCATGTCGTTTATCGCCTGCTGCACGGTGGCGGCATCCTTGTAGAGCGCGTTTCCCTTGAACATCATGTGCTCGTAGAGGTGGAACAGTCCCGCCGTTTCGGGGGTCTGGGTGGTGGCACCGGCGCGCACCGCAATTTCGATGTATACGAGGGGAACCGCATGGTTTTCCACTGTAAAGACGCTCAGCCCGTTTTCCAGCTTCTTCTGGTACAGGTTTTCAATCGGCGTTTTCGTCGTCGCGGGACGGCGGGAAGCCGCGCATACATCTGCAAAAAGCGCAAAAAGCAGGGCGGCAAACACTGCTGCCCGCTTTTTCCTATTTATCTTCATCATCGTTATGCTCCTTGGCAAAGGGGGATTCCTGAGTCCAGTTCTTTGCCTTAAAAATATTCTCTTTTACATGCCACCATTCGCTCTCTTTTATGGAAAAAGTGAACTTGCCGTTCCATCCCGCCTGATGCATATCGCTGGTGGTGATGAACACGCCGTCCTTCTTGTATGGCTCCGTATCGGTGGGGATCTCCTTACCGGTAAAAGGGTTCATCGGCTTTTCGATGAGCCCCTTAAGCAGGAGGGAAGGGACATCCGCATTGGTCATAAAGCTGTCATCCGTCTTGAGGGAGCCTGACGCGCCGAAGTCCTTGTATAAAAGGAGGCAGTGATAATGGCCGCGCCCCTTATAGATGCTTCCGGCAACCCGTGCATCGAGCTCGGCATCAGCTTCAAAGACATCCTCTTTGTCGCTGCCGCCGTGGTCAGAGACCATGATGATGCGGGTGTTGTCATACACGTCGTTTTCCTTCAGATACTTAATCCACGTACCGAGCATCTTTAGCGATGCCATATTCGTGTGGTAGAAGGCATCGTCTTTGAACTTGGATGTACCCCTGTTGCTTACCGTCTGCGCAAAGCGGTAGTCGGGGGCTTGGAGGAAATAATCCTCATGGGGCAGCTCGTTGGTGATGGCAATGTAGCTGCCTGTCTCCGCGTCAAAATCCGTAAGCTCCGGCAGCAGGTCAAGGACGGCATAGCTGTTCATGACGGTCTTGAAGTCCTTCGCCTCTATGTCCGAGCTCCAGTACGCACCGTGGTGGTAGATGAATTCCCTAAGGCATATAGGAGCCTCCCGGAAAAAGCTGAAAAAGAGCAGGTTGCGCTTCAGTATGGCTTCGGTGTTGTCATAAGCCTTGCTTTCGGGATGCAGCTTGAACCATGCCTCGTTGTAGCACTCCTTTGTCTGCACGGCGGAAATCTTGCCATAGTCCTCAAAGGGGCGCAGGTCTGTAAAGACGCTGTAGTTTGACCAAGGGGGGTCGCTCACTGTTGCGGAAAAATCCGCCTGCTCCGTAAAGACACGCGGCAAAAGCAAAAGCGCCTGATTGTGCTTGTCTATCAAACGCTCTTCCGC
>CAKZZK010000168.1 GCA_937885235.1 uncultured Treponema sp. | reverse complement strand
CCGCCATAAAGCAATAAACTTTTCCACCAAATCGCATAAGAGATTTTTTATTGATTCCTGCCAAAACCATATTAGTATCAGTAACAATGGAAGCACCTTCTTGAATGGCAGACTGTATGATTTTTAATACACCTTCAGAAAATTTCAAGGTCGATGCGAAATCAAAATCAGCGGTCGTGTGAATCACACGCATGATGACGGGAGCCTGTTCCTCGGGAAGCGTCAGCCCAAGCTGGGAAAGCTCGCGGGCAATGATGGCAAAGCTTTCCCGCTCTATATCGGCAGGGGAAAGAAGCATTTCATCCATGTCGTCTGCCTCCTATGAGCGCATATATCCGCTCCATGTCCAGATGGGCACGCAGGCAGGAAGCAAGCTCATCGTACTGGGCTTCCTTTGACGCTGCAAAAGAAGGAAGGGCACGCTCAGGCAGAGAAAGCCCCCTGCGCTCGGCAAGTATGCGCACAAGACGTTGCGCTGTCTGCACTGTATCGAATATGCCATGCAGATAGGTGCCATAGACATTTCCCCTGCATGAACCGTCAGTCTTTGCGCCGTCAAGCCCGTCAGTGCTATCAGATTGAAGCAAAGTCACCGGAGCCCCGCTGGGAGCAAGCTCTGTCTGCCCCTGATGAATTTCGTAACCCGCCACCGCCATTCCCGACAGAGGCGCAAGGATGCCCGTCAGCTTTGCAAAGCGGCCATGCACACGGGTCCGCGTCTTACAGGGTGCAAAGGCAGTGCGCACGGGGAGCAGTCCCAATCCCTCCGCGGAAGCGCCCGCTCCGGTACTAGCAGCATCTTCCTCATCGCAACCTGCAATGCTTTCGCCGAGCATCTGGTAGCCGCCGCAGATGCCAAAAACGGGGATTCCCTCCGCGGCGCTTTCCCTCACGGCAGAAGCCATGCCGCAGTCCTTAAGCCAGCGCAGGTCTGCCGCAGTGTTCTTGGTGCCGGGCAAAATCAGCATATCGGGCTTTCCAAGCAGTTCCGCGTGCCGTACATAGCGCACATGCACGCCAGACAGCGAGGAAAGCAGCGTAAAATCCGTAAAGTTCGCAATGTGCGGCAAGAGAACGACGGCAATATCCAAGACTGCGGCATCTTTCGGGGCAGCCTCATCGGCAAAACGCGAGCTCAGGCTGTCCTCATCATCGAGGTTCAGGGAAAGATAGGGCACGGTGCCTTTGGCGTAGATGTAAACGTTGGGGCCGTCGAGAAAAATATCGGTGACTTCTGGCGCGGGGACGCTCTTGCCGTCTGCGATTTCGCCTGTTGCGGCCGCAACGCCGGAAACCGAGGCGATCGTGCCGCCCACGGCCGCTTCGGCCACGAGGCCGAACGTATTCACATCGCCGCCGACCCGGGCGACGATTTCGCCGCCTTCGCCGGTGGAGAACTTGCGGGTATCGAGGAGATACACGGCCCACTTGCCGCCGGAGTATTTGGAGGAGACGAGCGAGGCATCCACCTCGAACATCACGGTGGGGCAGCGG
>CAKZZK010000167.1 GCA_937885235.1 uncultured Treponema sp. | reverse complement strand
CGTCTGTTTTCCAATGGGTTTATCCCTTGTAGCGACTTTTGAAACTGGCTCCTTTCTTTATTGCACACCAAGCCATTTCAACACTTTCTTTCCATGTTAAGGAATTTATCTTTTTTTCCCTTAAAAATACATTTGGTTCATGAGGTATTTTTTCAAATAGTTTCTCCAACTCCTCACCATTTTTAAAAAATCTCGCTTTATTCTCAGAAACTTCTCGATATACGGGAATATCCCGAAGTAAAACAGGGAGTCCTTTATTTGCAGCCTCAATTACTCCTAATCCAAACCCTTCATAATAAGAATTTGAAACATAGCAATCAGACATCGAATACAAAATATTCAACACACCATTTTCGCAATCAGAAAACCAGAACAAAGTCTTATTATAATAATTTGATGTGATGATTTTTTTAACAATATCATCACATTTCCATCCCACACGACCAATAATAAGCAATATAATATTTGCCCCATGCCCAGATGCAGACTCAAAGGACTCTATCAATTCAATGTATCCTTTACGAGGTTCAATAGTAGAAACAGTAATAAACTTAAATCCTATATTTTTTTTAATATATTCAGAAAAAAAGAATTTTGTTGAATCTTTTTGCAATATGTTTTCTGAAACAAAATCACTACCTAAATAAAAATATGATATTCTTTTTTCCATATTATTATTTTTAAAATTTTCGCTTAACCATGCCTTTAATTCATTTTCAACAGATTTTGAAATACAAATTAATGCTTCAAAATTATTTGCAACATGTTTTAACCATCTCGACAGAAGAAAAACAGCATCTGAATCTGCTACAAATTTTGGATATTGTATATATACTAAATCGTATACACAAGCAATAAATTTACAGCCATTTTTCTGCCATTTTTCTAATGTCTTCCAATATTGATAAGGTTGTACAGGATTTAAATCTATACTTAAATAAATATCCCCCTTCATCGGTGATAATCTATAGCCACGTTTAGCACAGAAAGTATCTTTATCAATAATATGATAACCGTCCAAACCGCTGATACATATTAATTCATATTCATTTCCTACAATACTTGGTAAATATTCTAAGAATTTCGCAACAACCCGCTGTATCCCCGTCTTGCTAGTTGTAACAGAATATGACGTAATATCGAAATATATTCTTTTTCTCTTATTTGGCAAATGTTGATAAACATTTTTAATAAATTTATATAATGGCTTTAGATTTTTTTTTAGGACTGGATATTTTATAATCCATCTCTTAAAATATTGAAAAAAAGATATCATAAACATATACTTAAAACTCTGATTTAATAGTCATTTAAGTCCTTCCCCCGCCACCAGCCCAGCATGTCGCGGACGGTGTCATCCATGCTGTAGCGCGGCTGCCAGCCGGTCTCGCGCACAAGCCTGCCGATATCCATCTCTATCTACGGAAGCTCCCATAATCAAAACTATTATTTTGGCATCGGTAATCCCGAAACAAATGCATTCAAGCTGTCATGAATCAGGACTTTTATTTTCCTCATTATATAACGGCTATTCCGAATTTTTTCATATAATTCTTTTGCCTTCTGATCAGAAAGTTTTCCCTTTTTTACCGGGACAAGCCGTTCAAATGCAGAAAGGGACATATTATCAATCAATTCATCAGCGCATACAGCACAGCCAGCCTCAAAACCACAGCAGCCTGCGGGGAAAAGAACATAGTTCATACCGGCTTTATCACCACCTGCTTGAAAATGGTGAACCTGCGTCGTTGCCGTAAGAAGATAAAGTAATACAGGTTTTTCAAACAATCCCGATTTGCCAAGATAAATGAACCATCTTGATTTCGCCTCTCTACCGTCCATTCTCCCCGAAAATGCTTTCTCTGTACGGTAGATTCCTCCTATTTCAAATTCAGTCATCTTCCAAATCGGAAGCTGCAGAATATATCAAAAAACGGGATTCTGCGGGAGAAAGCAAAACCTCATCTTTTTTCTCCAGATTTTCAAATTCATCTGCATAACACATTTTATGGTCATCACGCTCGCGCCCCTTTGCCCATGCCCGTATCTCATCATGAGAAACTTCGCTTGCCTTTGCAGTATTCCAATGCTCATCAACAGCCCTTCTGATAATAGAATCCAAAAGTTCCTGTTCATAATCAGAAAAATAATCCGTATCTGGTGTTCCATAGCATTCAAAAACCTTTGCCTCATGACCATTTATTACGGCAGATTTCTTACGTACTACGCCATCGTCCCCCCAATCCTTCAAGGAATGCGGAACAGGTCCCCTCCTTTCTGCATAAAAATCAAGCTCCGTACAGGGACGCCCGGTTTCTTTGAGGCAACGGTAATCAAAAAGCGCGAGTATCTTATACATAATGGTCTGGGTAACATTATAACCTGTCAAATTTCGATACTGGAGGGCTACATATGCCAGAGAATTTTTAACTATTTCATCATGATAGGCTCGCATGATTACAGTATATCCCCTTACAGAGCTTTGTCAATATACAGTTTCCGCACTTTGAAAACTTTATTATTTATACCCTTTCCCGCCACCAGTCCAGCACGTCGCGGACGGTGTCATCCATGCCGTAGCGCGG
>CAKZZK010000166.1 GCA_937885235.1 uncultured Treponema sp. | reverse complement strand
GCAGCGGTAAAACAGAGGTCTTTCTGAGCGCCGCAGAGCGCGTGATGGCAGAAGGCAGGGGAGTCATCTACCTTGTACCGGAAATCGCGCTCACCCCGCAGGTGGTAAAGGCAGTCATCGCGCGCTTTGGCCAGACGGCGGCGGTGCTTCATTCAGCGCTCACCGCAAGCCAGCGCCTTAAGGAGTGGCGGCGAATCCTCTCGCGGGAAGCACGGGTGGTCATCGGTGCACGCAGCGCCATTTTTGCCCCAGTGCCAGAACTCGGCTTGGTCATCATGGACGAAGAACATGATGCCTCCTATAAATCAGGCTCGTCTCCCCGCTATCATGCCCGCCAAGTCGCCATGCACCGCTGTACTTCGCTGCGCATTCCTCTGGTGATGGGTTCCGCTACGCCATCTGTGGAAGCATACTACGCCATGCAGGAGGGGGGAATCATCAGGCACACGCTCACGCGGAGGCTTGCGGGTGGAGCGGCACCATCGATAAGCTGCATAAATTTGAACCACCTTGCCACGGGGGACGAAAGCCTTTCTCCTGCCCTTACACAGGCAATACGGGAAACGCTTTCAGCCCAGCGGCAGGTCATCCTCTTTTTGAACCGCAGAGGCTTTACACACTTTTTTAGATGCCGCAGCTGTGGTTTTGAGATGAAATGCAGGAACTGCTCGGTATCCCTCACCTACCACAAAAGCGAAAATCGCCTTCGCTGCCATTACTGCGGCTACACGGTGAGCCCTCCGCAGCAGTGCCCGCAGTGCGGCTCTCTGGATGTCGGCTATTCGGGCTTTGGCTCGGAGTACATTGAAAACGAGGTAAAGGCAAAATTCCCAAACGCCCGCATGATCCGCATAGATACGGACAGTCTAAAACGCAAGGGCGAGCTTCAGGAAAAGCTGGATGCCTTTAAGAAAAGAGAATATGATATATTGCTCGGCACACAGATGGTAGCAAAAGGGCTGAATTTCCCCGCGCTCCAGCTTGTCGGCGTGGTGCTCGCGGACACCTCGCTCCACCTGCCTGACTTTCGGGCTGCGGAGCGCACCTTCGCGCTCATCACTCAGGTGGCAGGACGGGCGGGGCGCTTTTTTCCCGACGGCAAAGTGCTGGTACAGAGCTATGCGCCCGACCTTGTGCCCATCAGCATGGCAATACACAATAATATAGAAGGATTTTATGCAAATGAAATTCAGCAGCGCAAGATCCTCGCCTTTCCGCCTTTTTCCCGCCTGCTGAGGCTTACGTTCCGCTCGGCAGTCCCTCGGGCGGCTCAGAAAGCGGCTGAGGGAGCCTATGGCATACTCAGCGCAGAGGCTGTAGCGGGAGTGGAGCTGCTGGGGCCTGCGGAATGCCCGCTTGAACTTGTAGCAGGCAACTACCGTTGGCAGCTCTTGCTCCGCAGCAAACAGATTGCCCTGCTCCAAAAGCTTGCCCGCCTGCTGATCTGGAACTACAGTTCCCCTCAGAACGTCTACATCGAGGTAGACGTTGACCCCGTGAACCTCTTGTAAATCGCAGAGGACCTAGATGTGGCGACGGGTTCCGTCAAAGCTGATCTTCCAGAGGAATAAACCCGTGGGAGGAGCGGTCAGCAGCGCCCGCTTCCTGTCGCAGCTTTTGAGGATGTCTGCAAAGAAAGCGGCATCCTTTCCCTTCTGCTCGCAGCTGATAAGCGTCCCCACGAGGGAACGAATCATCTTCCACAAAAATGCATTGGCTTCTATTTCAAAGACAAGGCGATTGGGATTTTGCGCCTCGCAATAAAAGCAAGCTTTCTCGATGTAGCGCATGGTGGAAAGGCTCTGGTCCCCTGCGGCAGCAAAGGTCGCGCAGTCCGTTTCCCCGTGCAGGACTGCGCACATCTCGTTCAGCACAGCGAGGTCAGGTCGGCGGGGAACATACCATACATAGCGCATCTCGCTTGCAAAAGGCACCTGCTCTGTCTGGATAAAATAGCGGTAGCTACGCGATGTCGCACTAAAGCGCGCGTTGAAGTCTTCAGGCATCTGCCGCGCCTCCATGATACGGATGTCATGCGGGAGCAGTCCGTTCAAGGCACGCACATAGCCTTCGGAAGGAATGGAAGCTATAGGGGAAAAGAAATTCGCCGCCTGCCCCGCAGCGTGGACGCCGCTGTCTGTGCGCCCGCTGCCATACAGCTTTACTGGCTGCCGGAGCATACGGTAAATGGCATCCTCCACCTCCCCCTGCACGGTACGCACTGCTTTTCCGCCGGCGGACTTGTCCTGTCGCTGCCAGCCGCAAAAATCCGTACCGTCATAGGATATGGTGAGCAGGATGTTAGTCTTCATCAAATATATTGCTTGAAGAAAGTTCCTTGGCAAGGCTATCGTAGAGATTTCGCGCCACTTCGAGGAGCGGACCGGGCTTTTCCTTGCTTGACTTTCCGAGACCAAAGAGGCGGGCAATGGCGCTCTTGTACTCACTGAGCTTCTTGAGCCTCATGCTCTGGTCTTCGCGCTGACCGTACTTGTATTCCAGAAGTCCGTTCAAATACAATATGCCGTCATAGCCATAGTTCTTGTCCATATCAGGCCCGAGGTTGGTCACATTTTCAATGGTCTCCACTCCGCTTGTCTCGTTGCTCAGCGTCTGCTGATAGAAGAAAAGCGCCTTGCGGTAGAAAACCTGCGCAATGTAATTAAAGTTATGCCCCGGGCACGCTAATTCCAGATCATTGCAAAGCCACGCCAGCCGGAGCGAAAGCACTCCCCGCTTGAAGCTTGGCGCATAAGCCTTGTCCACCTGCTCGTAGCACAGCAGAGCAAGATAATATGCCGCAGCCCCATCGTAGAGGCTGCGCGGTCCCTTTGACTGATAGTGCGGGAACACTGTTTCCACCTTGGCAACACGGTTTGTCTCGTCTGCCTGAATGCGCTGCAGGGACTCTTTGTCTGTTATATCTTTGAAATCCTTCCACAAAAGTGCCGTATCACACTTCGGGCAGCAGCCTACGTCATAAATTAGCGGGTAGACCCTGCCAAACTTCTTGGAAGGCTCAAAATTACGGTGCAGCTCATCAGTCAGGTTTCCCGCTATCATGCGTCCGCCGCCTTTATGCATTACTTCCTGATCAAACATCTTGTTGCAGCAGGGGCAAAGCACCTTTTCTTTTGCCCAATACGTGATGGACGGCTTCTTGTCATCATCATCATTTGCTTTCTGGAACATACTTTCCTCACTATCCTCGCTCTATCGTTACAAACGCTATTGCGTATTCTTTTTCATGGCTCAGGGACACCTGCACCGCGGCATTTCCGCCGCAGCATCGCTCAAGGCATTCCTTCGCCTTCCCCGTCACACGCAAAAAAGGTTTATCGTCGTCATTTTTTTCTATATATATATCGGTAAGTTCAAAGCCCTTCAATCCTGTTCCAAGCGCTTTTGCGAAAGATTCTTTGGCGGCAAAACGCACCGCATAGTACTCGCACTGCCGCTGAACGCTGGCGCTTGAACCGCGCATAAGTTCTTTTTCGTTAAAAAAGCGGCAGAGCATCCGCTCATTGCTGACCCAAGACAAAAAGCGGGGAACTTTTACAATGTCACAGCCAATTCCGTATATCACAACATCACTCCTCTTGCTTCGGCTCTTCAATGGCGGGAAGCTCAGCCTCCGCTTCTGTTTCCGTTACCTCAGACTCAATTTTTTGCGCTGGCGGAGGCTCCACTATCTTCTTGGCAACAGAGACATTGATGGAATTGACGGACTGGTCTATGACCTGCACTTCTTCGGGCGCAAAGATAAAGACCTGAACAGGGAAAGTCCCCGCATTCCTCAGCAGGGAGCAGTCTGCGGTGGCAAGAAAAGAGGTATTCCTGAGCCGTTCGAGCACAAGCTGTTCTCCCTCCACCGTGATGTTCACTGTATAGATGCGGTTGCGGATTTCAAGCTCGGAAGAAAGGTTTTCATAGCCGATGGAAAGGTTCTCCAAGGTACGGGTGCTGATGACGGGGGTGACATTCACCGTTATGTCCACGGAAGAATCATGCAGAATGCTTATTCGATTATCTGTGTTCAGCACCGCCACCTGCTTGGTGACATCAGAAGTGATACCGTCAATATCAAGCTTCTCCGTTGCCAAGGCTTCCAGCCCTTCCACAATGCTACGGGGACCACGGACGGCGATATTTGAGGGATTAAGCTCCACCGAAGTCCGCTCATAGCCGTGCGCAGGCTGTCCTGAAACCTCAGGGGTCAGGTTGATATAGCGGATAATCTCCTCTTCCACTTCCAGATCAACATTCTCTGGTTTGTAGTGGATTTCCAATGGATCCACATGGGCAAGACGCTCTTTGGGTTCGCAGTACACGGGAAAGGTATAGGTTCCCGTTGTCATCTGCTGGCTGATGTCCACAAAGACTTCAATGTCATCTTCCGCAATGCCTGCAAGCTGATCTTTGTCACCCCGCACTGTTACCTGTACCCACTGAGTCTGGCGGGACCCTGCCTTCACAACCATATTTGAAGAACTTTTCACATCAAGGCGAATCTTGAATGTCTTTTTATCAAAGGAAGTGCCCCGATGGAAAACATAAATAAAGAGGGCAATAACGATGCAAAGCACCTTTATGGAGAAATCCTTTTTGATAAGCCACTCATATATTTCTTTTATTTTCATCTATCGTATCCTCTATAGTTGCGTCGCCAGATTTAAGATCAAGCAGCTTCTCCAAAATACGGGGAAGCTGCTCTTTCGACAGGTTATAATGAAGCTTGGAATCATAGGCAAGGCTGATGGCGCCGCTTTCCTCGGAGACAACCAGGACGACAGCATCAGTCTGCTCGCTCAAGCCCAGGGCAGCCCGGTGCCGGGTGCCGAATGTCTTCCTGATGTCGTACTGCTCCGACAGCGGCAGGAAGCAGCCTGCAGAGACCACTTTTCCCGCCTGGATAAAGCAGGCGCCGTCGTGCAGGGGCGTGTCGTGGCCGAAAATCGTAACCAGCAGGCTTGACGACAGGTCCGCGTTTATACGCGTGCCGGTATCCATAATGTCGTCCATCTTGGTGTGCCGCATAAAGACGGCCAGCATGCCCCGGCGCTGCTTCGAGAGCATCTCGGCAGCAATAATCACCGAGTCCACATAGGTATGACGGCTGCGGGTGCCGAAGGCAAACCATTCGCTCTGGCCCAGTTTCAGGAAGATTTTTCTCAGCTCCGGCTGGAACACGATGGCAAAACAGATAAGCAGGCCCGGGGCAATGATGCGCACCAGCCACAGCAGCATGGAAAGGTTCAGCAGCAGGGCTACCGCATAGGAAAGGGCCACAATAACACCGGCGCGGATTATCTGCACGCCGTTGGTTTTGATAATGATTTGATAGGCTTTGTAGAGCAGAAAAGTCATGACCGCCACATCCAGAATCGGGCGGATAAAGTCATAGATTGATATCAGATTATTGAAGGCATTCACGTCAGCACAAAGCTCCTGTCACTTACCGATAGCACCAGTATAGCCTATTTTGCCCAAGGCTGTCATGG
>CAKZZK010000165.1 GCA_937885235.1 uncultured Treponema sp. | reverse complement strand
GGGGGGGGGGTACTGATTGCCGCCTTCGGCAATCAGGATGATTTTTCAATTTACACAGGATAAAATTGGTGAATATGCAGGAAGAATTGATTTCATAGAATCAGGTACAGCCCCACTGCCTGAGCCTGACAAGGAAAGACTTGCAAGGCTTTTACCGGGTACCCGACTATATAATAATTACGGGTCGTCAGAGATTGCATCTGTCTGCATGTATGATTACAGCCGCTATTCAGGAAAGGCGGGATGTGTTGGAAAGGTTCTTCCGGGACAGAATGTTATGATTGTAGATGAGGGGCATCGCCTTGTCAGTGCGTCAAAAGCGAATCCGGGATTGATAGCTTGCGCGGGAGAGACGGCCATGACAGGCTATGTTGGTGACCCCATATTGACGAGAAAAGTGCTTGATGGCGGCATTGTATATACAAATGATATTGGCTATATTGACAAGGATGGTTTTGTGTATGTTTTGGGGCGCAAAGGGGATGTCATCAACGTGGGTGGGCTAAAGGTGTCGCCCGAGGAGGTTGAGTCTGCCGCGTTAGGTTTTGCCAGCATTGATGATTGTGTCTGTGTTCCCGTTGATGACTGCATAACGGGTAAAGCGTTGAAATTGCTGGTCGTGGTACATGGCGGCGGGGAGCTTGACAAGCGTGCTCTTGTTGAATCCCTGAAAGCAAGGCTGGAAAGCTACAAGGTTCCCCATATTTTTGCGGCAGTGGATAAAATAGAGCGGACTTACAATGGTAAGGTAAATCGAAGGTATTATAGGAATATCGCTGTGATTTGATGAAAGACTTACTAGACAGTGTGCCAAATCAAATACCTGTACAGAATATTTTAATAAAGCGCTTGTTTTTCTTTCTTTTTTGCAGTATCATATAAAAAGGGAGGTGTTACGAACTCCATTCCCAAACCATCGCCTAACAGATAAATTATGCGTGTAATAGGAATTGCCACACTATTCTCCTATGCCTTCTGCGGCATCTTTAAGTTCATCCTCGCTTAAAGAAGGATTATGCTCATCCGCATTTCCTAATAAAGACACAGGCAAGCTTGCAGACTGCCTATGATAAATACAATGACTGCTCGCTTCACACAAGGGCATGTTTCTGCCAGCGGCGGCTCTTCCAGCGGAGGAACATAACTATGCCGCGCGTCGTTTCGTCAGTACCAATGGCGAGCCAGAAACCTATAAGTCCCAGCCCGCATTTCAAGCCCAGTATGTAGCTTCCCAGCACCATGATTCCCCAGTTGGAACAAATACCGTAGAGAACGGGGAAGCGGATATCTCCTGCCCCCTTGAGCGAATAGATGTAAACCAGATTGAGGCTGCGCCCGAATTCAATATAGGCTGAAAAAAGAAGCAACGTGCATACGAGGGATTGAACCTCTGCTATGTCCGTGAATATCGATACAATCGGAGCCTTGCAGAAGTTCACGATGGCAATCAGCAGCATAGAGCATGCCGTTGCCCCAAGCTGGTAGATAAAGACCTTTTTATATGCGACATCGTTCTGATGCGCCCCGACGTAGTAACCCGTTTTTATCTGGGAAGCGCTGCCGATTGACGCTGCCAGCGCAAAGACAAAGCGGACGATAGTCTGTGTATACACCTGCGCGGACATGGCATAGGTGCCGAGCGTGGAAATCATCGCCATGATGACAATCTGGCTCACGTTGTAGGAAAGGTTTTCTCCCGCCGTGGGAACCCCGATGGACAGCACAAGGCGGAAGCTTTTGGGAGGAACTTTGGAAATGCCTTTGAGGGAAAAGGCAACATCTTCTTTCTTGCGAATAAAATATGCGCACAGGATGCAGGAGACAATCATCGAAATGCCCGAAGCCCATGCCACGCCGGGCACGCCGAATACCGGTAGTCCGAACCAGCCGTACAGAGACAGCGCGTTCCCCAGCACATTGATAAGGTTTGCCACGACGGAAACAAACATCACTTCCCCCGTATAGCCGTAGCTGCGCAGGATGGCTCCCTGCAGGAGGTTGAAGGCATTGAAGAATCCGCATATTCCTCCGAAGATGATAAAATACTGGCGGGCATATTCACGGACGGAATCGTCTAGCTCGTAGCAGGCTAAAAGCGGTGCGGTTCCGAAGATCACGAGCAACGAGAGCGCAAGGCTGATGATGAAAATCATGAGCGCCCCTGCCTGTGAAATATGATTCAGCTCTTCCTTCGATTTTTCTGCTCCCAGATACTGGGCGATCACGATGGAACAGCCTGTTCCAATCACGGAAAAAATCAGGGTAAGGAAAAACACGTACTGCGACACTAGCCCTACCGCGGCAACGGCATCGTTGCTGAAAGAACTGAGCATCATGGTGTCCACAGAGGAGACCAAAATCCTGAAAAACTGCTCCATCGCAATCGGGAGCGTCAGTGTGAGCATGGGCAGTGCGCCCCTGTTTTTGTGCTGGCTCATAAGCGGTATAATCTCTCTTTTTAGTACAAATGTCTAGTGACAATATCGTTCTTTTTGTGAGATATTGGAAGATAATGAAGTTTTCTGCGCTTTCTCGCTTACTCTCTTCTATAAATAAACAAAATCTGCTACAATAGTCCCCAGTTTTCAATTATAGAGGTAAATAATGGCTTCATCTTATCCATTCAAGGCCATCGAGCCAAAATGGCAGAAATACTGGGACGAGCACAAGACGTTCCGTGCCGTCGAGGACGAAAAGTTTCCCAAAGAAAAGCGGCGCTATGTGCTTGATATGTTCCCCTATCCAAGCGGGGCAGGGCTGCACGTGGGGCACCCGGAAGGCTATACAGCCACCGACATTTACTGCCGCTACCTGCGCATGAACGGCTACAATGTCCTGCATCCCATGGGCTATGATGCCTTTGGGCTGCCTGCCGAGAACTACGCCATTAAGACCGGCACGCATCCCGCTACGACGACTTTTGCGAACATTGACCACTTTACCAAGCAGATAAAGGCGCTCGGTTTCAGCTATGACTGGGACAGGTGCGTCATCACCTGTACGCCGGATTACTACAAGTGGACCCAGTGGATTTTCCTTCAGCTTTACAAGCGCGGGCTTGCTTACGAGGCAGAAACGCCCATCAACTGGTGTCCCAGCTGCCTGACGGGGCTTGCAAACGAGGAAGTAAAAGAGGGGCACTGCGAGCGCTGCGGCGCAGAAGTGACCCACAAGACAATCCGCCAGTGGATTTTGAAGATTACCGCCTATGCGGACCGCCTGCTTGAAGACCTCGACGGTCTTGACTGGCCCGAGAGCGTAAAGCTTATGCAGCGCAACTGGATTGGACGCAGCGAGGGCGCAGAGGTGGAATTTGCCATCGCAGACGGGGAGGGAAAGCCAACAGAAGACAAGCTCACCGTCTATACCACCCGTGCGGATACCCTCTTTGGAGCCACGTATATGGTCGTCGCCCCGGAGCACAAGCTTGTGTCCCGCCTGACTACGGCAGAGCACAAGGCAGAGGTGGAGGCGTATGTCGCTGCGGCAGCCAAAAAGAGCGACCTTGAACGCACTGACCTTGCCAAGGACAAGAGCGGCGTCTTCACAGGCAGCTATGGCATTGACCCCGTGAACGGCAAGCGCATTCCGATCTGGATTTCTGATTACGTGCTGACGAGCTATGGTACAGGTGCCATCATGGCAGTGCCCGCCCACGATGAGCGCGACTGGGATTTTGCAAAGAAATTTAATCTTCCTATTATAAAGGTTGTCGCCATGAGGGACGAGGTGGCAAAGCTCGGCAGTGGCGATGAGAAGAAGGGAGCAGCCCTCCTGCGTGCGGCAGCACAAAATCCCGATGAATACAAAAAGCTGGCAGACGCGCACCCTGATGTCTTTGGTGTAGCCAATGAATGCACGAGCGCGAAAGACGGTTATGCAATCAACAGCGAGCAGTTCACGGGACTTCCCACGACGGAGACCATTCCCGGTATGATACGCTGGCTTGCTGAAAAGGGCATTGGTAAGAAGGCGGTGAATTACAAGCTTCGTGACTGGGTGTTCAGCCGCCAGCGCTATTGGGGCGAGCCCATCCCGCTTGTGCATTGCCCCGTCTGCGGTACTGTTCCTGTGCCCGAAGAGCAGCTGCCCCTGGAGCTGCCGGACGTCAAGACCTACCAGCCGACAGGTACGGGTGAAAGCCCCCTCGCAGGCATTGAGGACTGGGTGAACTGCACGTGCCCGAAATGCGGCGGCAAGGCGAGGCGCGAGACAAACACCATGCCCCAGTGGGCGGGCAGCTGTTGGTATTATCTACGCTATCTGGACCCGCAGAACAGCAGCAGATTCCTTGACCCGCAGCGCGAAAAATACTGGATGCCCGTAGACCTCTATGTGGGCGGCGCAGAACATGCCGTGCTCCACCTGCTCTACAGCCGCTTCTGGCATAAAGTCCTCTATGACCTTGGCGTGGTAAGCACGAAGGAACCCTTCCAGCGCCTTATCAATCAGGGCATGATTACGTCTTTTGCCTATCAGAACAAGGCAAAGTCGCTCGTGCCTGTTGATCAGGCTGTGGAAACAGCGCCCGGCGTGTATGAGGACAAGGATACCCATGAGCCGCTTGAACGCATCATCGCCAAGATGAGCAAGTCCCTTAAAAACGTCATCAATCCCGATGAGATGATAAGCGAATACGGCGCGGACAGCGTGCGCATGTACGAGATGTTCATGGGGCCGCTCACGGTGTCTAAGCCGTGGAACACGCAGGGGCTTATCGGCGTAAACCGCTTCCTTGAGAAAGTCTGGGCTGTCGGCGAAAAGCCTGTCACGGACATTGACATTACGGGACGACTTGAAGACAAAAAGCTTGCCGAGCTGCGCAAAACCTATGCCAAGACTGTCAAGAAAGTGACGGCGGACACCGCGAGCCTTGACTTCAATACAGCTATCAGCCAGATGATGATTTTCATCAATGAAGCGGCAAAAGTTGACGCCATGCCCCGCGCCATGTGGGAAGGTTTTGTGAAGATGCTCGCCTGCTATGCCCCCCACCTTGGCGAAGAGCTGTGGCAGAAACTCGGCCATAGCGAAAGCCTTGCATACGAGCCGTGGCCTGTGTTCAGCGAAGAGTTCTGCAAAGAGGACACTCGCACTATCGTAGTGATGATAAACGGCAAGCTGCGCGACAAGTTTGATGCCGCCCCCGGCACCGACAAAGACACGCTGCAGAAGACAGCCCTTGAAACAGCAGGGGCAAAGAAATTCCTCGAAGGGAAGAGCATAGTCAAAACAGTCGTCGTTCCAGACAAGCTAGTGAACATCGTTGCAAAATAAGCTGCAATAAAAAGCAAAAACGCCAGTCTTTGAAAGGCTGGCGTTTTTGTTTATAGCGAAGCGCTTATTTTAACGAATCGAGTTGTGGTATTCCTGCAGCGAGCGGACGCCGCCTTCGCCACCCGAACCGTTCTTTACGCTTTCAATACCCTGCACAGCCGCGACTGCGCCTGCAAGCGTGGTTATGTATGGCACCTTGTATTTCAGGCACGCCTTGCGGATTGTCTTACGGTCTTCGGCATAGTTGCGCTTTGCCTTGGGTGTGTTGATAACGAGGCAGACTTCCTTGTTCATAATCAAGTCAATGACATCCGGTCTGCCTGCGCCGATTTTATTCACCACATCGCATTTGATGCCGTTTGTGTTGAAGAAATCCGCCGTTCCCTGCGTTCCAACCACCGTAAAGCCGAGGCTTTTGAGTGTCCGTCCGATTAACAGCACCTGTTCTTTCTGCCCTTCCTTGTTGCTCAGGGAAATCAAGACCTTTTTGTTCTCCCATGCGGCAGGGGCATGGGGCAGCTCGCTTCCCGCCGCTTCCTGCGATTTGTAGAACGCAAGGGGGAAGGTCTCTGCTATTCCAAGAACCTCGCCGGTGCTCCTCATTTCGGGTCCCAAGATGGGGTCTACGCCGGGGAACCTTGCCCAGGGCAGCACCGCTTCTTTTGCTCCGTAGTAGGGAATCTGCTTGTCCTTCAGTCTGAGGCTTTCGAGGGATTCCCCAAGCATCATCCTTGTGGCAAGGCGCGCCATCTGCGTGTCGCAGACCTTTGAGACCAGAGGAACAGTCCTGCTTGCGCGGGGATTTGCTTCAATTACATAAACCTTGCCATCTTCGATTGCGTACTGCATATTCATCAGGCCGCAGACATGGAGCGATTCCGCAATTTTGCGGGTATAGTCTTTGATTGTCTCTATGTTATCCTTGGGAATTGAGACGGGCGGAATGATGCAGGCTGAGTCGCCAGAGTGGATTCCCGCAAGCTCCACGTGCTCCATCACCGCAGGGATGTACACGTGGGTTGAATCCGCAAGCGCATCCGCCTCGCATTCCAAGGCATTTTTCAGGAAGCGGTCGATGAGCAGCGGTCTGTCAGGGGTAACGCCGACTGCTTTTTCGACGTATTCTTTGAGCGTGTTTTCATCGTAGATGACTTCCATGCCCCTGCCGCCGAGCACAAAGCTGGGACGTATCATTATGGGGAAGCCGATTTTTTCTGCTATTGCCTTTGCTTCCTCAAAGTTCACCGCCATACCGCTTTCCGGCATGGGAATGTGCAGGTTTTCCATCATGTGGCGGAACAGGTCACGGTCTTCCGCAATGTCGATAGAATCGATTGAAGTACCGAGAATGTTGACACCGTTTTCCTGCAATTCGCGGGCAATGTTGAGCGGCGTCTGCCCGCCGAACTGCACGATGACGCCGAAAGGCTTTTCCTTTTCGTAAATCTGAAGCACATCCTCGGTGGTGACAGGCTCAAAGTAGAGCTTGTCGCTCGTGTCGTAGTCCGTGCTGACGGTCTCGGGATTGCAGTTTACGATGATGGTTTCGTAGCCCAGCTCCTTAAGCTGCATTGCCGCGTGGCAGCAGCAGTAGTCGAACTCTATTCCCTGCCCAATCCTGTTCGGACCGCCGCCCAGAATCATAACTTTCTTCTTGTTGTCCGTCGCCGTGGAGGTGTCGGGGGCGTTGTATGTTGAATAATAGTAGTTTGCGTTTTTCACGCCGCTTACCGGAACGGCAAGCCATGCCTCGCGTATGCCGAGCTCCTTCCGCTTGTCGCGGATTGCCTTTTCGCTCACCCGCAGAATCTTGCTCAGGTACTTGTCAGAGAAGCCGTCCTTCTTTGCCTGTATGAGCAGCCTGTCCTCCGGCACCCGTCCCGGATTTTTAAGCATTTCCTCTTCCAGAGCCACAAGCTCCTTCATCTGTTCAAGGAAGTACATCTTGACGAAGGTGATTTCGTACAGCTTTTCAAGGGAAACGCCTTTGCGGATTGCCTCATAGAGCTGGAAGTAGCGTTCGCTTGACGCGGTTTTGAGCATTTCGCAGAGCTCATCGGCGGATTTTTTGTTGAAATCCTTTGCAAAGCCGAGTCCCGCGCGTCCGTTTTCCAGCCCGCGGATTGCTTTCTGAAAAGTTTCCTTAAAGGTCTTGCCAATGGCCATGACCTCGCCCACAGCCTTCATGCTTGTGCCAAGACTGTCCTCTGCGCCGCGGAACTTTTCAAATGCCCAGCGGGCAAACTTCAGCACAACGTAGTCGCCGTCAGGAGCTCCGCCCGGCGTGTATTTTTCAAGCGTTCCATCGCGCCAATAGGGGATTTCGTCAAGCGTAACGCCGCACGCAAGCTTTGCCGAGATAAGCGCGATGGGGAAGCCCGTCGCCTTTGAAGCGAGTGCGGAAGAGCGGGAGGTGCGGGGGTTTATCTCTATGATGACCACCCTGCCGGTCTTGGGATTGTGCGCAAACTGCACGTTCGTGCCACCGATGACGCCGATGGACTCGACAATCTTGAATGCCATGGCTTTGAGCTTTTCTTCAAGCGCCTTGTCAATCGTCAGGAAGGGGGCGGAGCAGAAGGAATCGCCTGTATGCACGCCCACCGCATCTATGTTTTCTATGAAGCAGATGGCGACCATCTGGTTTTTCGCATCGCGCACCACTTCTACTTCAAGCTCTTCCCAGCCGAGTATACTTTCTTCTATTAAACACTGATGCGTCATAGACAGGTCAAGCCCGTTTGCAACAATGGTGCGGAGTTCCTCTACATTGTAGCAGAAGCCGCCGCCCTGTCCGCCCATGGTGTAGGCAGGGCGCACCACCACCGGGTAGCCTATTTCGGCAGCGATTTTTTCCGCCCCTTCAATAGTATGGCAGATGTCGCTCCGTGGGGTGTCAATGCCGAGCCCCTGCATGGTCTCCTTGAAGATTTCGCGGTCCTCGCCGCGCTCAATGGCATCAAGGTTGACGCCGATGACCTTTACGCCGTACTTGTCGAGCACTCCCGCCTTGTTCAATTCGCAGGCAAGGTTCAAGCCCGTCTGACCGCCGAGGTTCGGCAGCAGTGCGTCGGGGCGCTCCTTTTCAATGATTTGGGCAACTCGTTCCACATTGAGCGGCTCAATGTAGGTTGCATCAGCCATCACCGGGTCGGTCATGATGGTGGCAGGATTGGAGTTTACGAGCACTATCTTGTAGCCCTGCTCGCGCAGCGCTTTGCACGCCTGTGTTCCCGAATAGTCGAATTCACATGCCTGCCCGATAACTATCGGCCCCGAGCCGATGATTAAAACCTTGCTGATGTCATCACGCTTCATATTTAGTAACTCCTTATATAAAAAAAGCTGAATTCCAATGCGGAATTCAGCTTTTGGCATTCAAAAGTTTGGAAAGAGAACATACATCCTTACTTATGACAGTGTTCATAATGCTTTTGATTATATAAAAAACAGATACAAATTGCAAGCCCTTTGAAAAAGAGACTTCACTGTCATTCGTAAGCGATTTTGTCAAGTTAAGC
>CAKZZK010000164.1 GCA_937885235.1 uncultured Treponema sp. | reverse complement strand
ACGCGCAACCTACAGCTTAGGAGGCTGTCACTCTATCCAATTGAGCTAGTGGATCGTAAGATAATTGCAAAAGATAAGCCTTTTGTAATTATCTTTGTTAATTACTTGTCTTTCGCGCGCTCTACAAAGGAGCCGTCACGAGTGTCGATAACGATGCGGTCGCCAGTGTTGCAGAACAGGGGAACTTTTACTTCCACACCCGTATCAAGCGTAGCAGGCTTTGTAGACTTACCAGAAGTATCACCCTTCACGCCCGGCTCGCAGTAAGTGATGCTGCGGGTTACGTTGATGGGCAGATTTACACCGACAGCCTTTCCTTCATAGAAGGTGATAGACACATCGTAATCATCATCGGGAGAAATATATCCTGCATTGTCCCCCAGATCATCTTTTTCAAGGGCAACATCGTCATAGGTTTCCTGATCCATAAAATGGAATGTGTCGCCGTCAATATATGAAAGCTTCACTGTCTTTTCTTCAAGGTCAACCTCGTCAAATTTCTCGCCCGCATCCAGTCCCAGATCCTGAGTGGAACCAGTCACGATATTCTTTACGCGCAGCTTTGTCACCATACCGGCACGACCGGACTTCTGTCCCAACATACGCTGCACAATAAACGGAGCACCTTCAAACATAAAAGCGGTGCCCACTCTGATTTCATTTGTCGATAACATGGCATCAGTATATAGATATTTAAAAAAAAATGCAACATGCCGAACAAGGAAATTTAAGCAGAAAGCGCAGCCAATATATGCGCCGCCAGATCGCCGTTGCCTATAAGCTCCCGTGAAAAAGCGGCAAAGCCCTCTCGCAGTCCAGCAGCACAGCTAAAAAGCCTCAGCCACAGTTCCACACCAGACAAACCAGACAGGGGCAGAGCGGCAAGGGCATCAGCGGCATCAGAGGAAAGGGGAAGAGACGGCTCGCGGTTGTACTGCATAAAAGCGGCGGCAAGAAGCGTAAAAGCATCCTCCGGCAGATGGCGATGCAAGCGCTCAAGGAATGCCCGCACCTTGACCAGATGGAACTGCCCATCCTGCGGGTAAGCCTGCCAGACGAAAGGCGTTCCCGAAAGGCACATACGGGAAAAAGAGTCCTCTCCGCGCACAAAGGCAAAATCGAACTGCAAAAGCAGGGAGTCCCAGAGCTTTTGCGGGAGGAATGGCAGCAGCGTCAGCGCGAACGGCTCCCCAGCCCTGCGGAAAGCTTCTATAAACGAGTCCCGTCCGGCACCGGCGGCAGCAAAGACATGCACTTTCCGCACCATGCTGTATTCTTTCAGAGCCATTATAATAGAAGAAAAATCGCGAGAATACGAGAAGACCAATACAGAGAAACAGCCTTCCGAGCCAAGGTCTGCACAATCTTCTTTGGAAAGCCACGAAGCAAGAGCCGAAGGAAAGGCCGTGCGGTGCTTCAAGCCTGCCATAAACGCTTTATCAAGCAAAAGCCCGCCCGTCTTGTCGGTAAAGCCAGGCATAAAGTTCACCTTCTTTACGCAGGGGAAACGGGTTCCGCTCTTGAGCAGATGGAAATCATCCGCCCAGTCTTCGGCAGTGAGGTATTCTATGTTGACGACACGCACCGTCCTGCCAAGCTCCTTCAATCTTCCGCCAAAAAGCAAGTCCTCCAACCATTCAGGCCTGCCGCACTGAAAACATTCGAGCACTACATCGGGAAAAGCCTCCTCACAGGCGCGCCGGCATACATCCCCGTCATTCCAATCCAACAAACGGAACGCACCACAGCGCTGGTCAGGCAAATTTGCGTCTACCGGAGGCTCCGTCAGCGGCGCAAAGGCGGGCAGGTTGCTCATGACCAAAGAAATCTGAATCTGGGGGGCAAGGTCGGCAAGGGACAAGGCAAGGCGGTAGGCAAAGCCCATATCGCCGTAGTTGTCCACCACCTTGCAGAGGATGAGAATGTTCATAAGGGGGATTTTAGCGAATTTTTTTGTTTTTTTCCATCTTTTTGCGCTTTACTTGTGTTGAAATGCGCACGGCAATCCAAACCATATCAGTACAGGGGCAGAACAATGCTCCAATCAACAGAACAAGAGGTTCAATATGCAAATCGTCAGTTTTTCGCCGTTTGGCTATGAAGGCTCGCTTGTGAGCGTAGAGGTGGACCTTCGCAGGGGCATCCCCGCTGTGGACATCGTGGGCTTGGCAGACGGAGCTGTCAAGGAATCGCGGGAACGGATGCGCAGTGCCATCCGCAACAGCGGTTTTGAATTTCCGCCGGAACGCGTGCTCATCAGCCTTTCTCCCGCCGACCTGCGCAAAGAAGGAGCGGGCTTCGACCTCGCCGTAGCCCTTGCCGTGCTCAGCGCAAAGGAAGATGCACCGTCCGCCACAGGGAAGCAGGCCATACTCGTCATGGGGGAACTGGAACTAAACGGCAGGGTGCGTCCCGTCCGCGGCATCCATGCGGCGGTAAGCACGGCACACGCAGGGGGCATACGGCTCTGCATTGTTCCAGAGGCAAACGCAGAGGAAGCGCGGGAGGTGAGCGGCATGAAGGTATTCGGCGCCCAGAACCTCACGGACGCCTACAAGGCGCTTGCCGATGAGCAGGCATTTTCCACACAGCGCAGCAACGGCACAGGCGGCACTGAGGGGCTTCCCAAAGGCTCTGTCAGCATCAGGGGCATTTACTTTCCGGCTGTTGAGCAAGGTTTTGAATTCAAAGAGCTGAAAGGACAACGTTTTTTTGTCAGAGGACTCCAGATTGCCGCCGCGGGAGGGCACAATCTGCTCGCTTTCGGACCTCCCGGCTGCGGCAAGACGCTGGGGCTGCAAAAGTTTTCCGCATTGCTTCCCCTGCTCACCATGGAAGAAGCACAGCCCGTCACGAGGATTTATTCCATCGCGGGACTTCTCCCGCCGGGCAATTCCCTCATACGCACGGCACCGTTCAGACAGCCACACCAGACAGCTACAATAGAAGGCATCTGCGGAGGCGGCGTACACTGCACGCCTGGGGAAATCTCCCTTGCCCACAACGGCGTGCTGTTTTTGGATGAGGCTGCGGAATTCAAAAGTTCCGTCCTGCAGATGCTGCGGGTTCCCTTGGAAAGCGGCGCAATCACGCTCAGCAGGGCGGGACGCAGCACGAGCTTTCCGGCAAGCTTCCAGCTGCTCATGGCGACAAACCCCTGCCCCTGCGGCAATTACGGCTCGCCGGACAAACTCTGCCTCTGCTCGGCGCATACGGTGGAACAGTACTGGAAGAAATTCTCCGCGCCGCTCCTCGACCGCGTGGATCTGCGTATCCAAGTAGAAAAAAACAGAGACAGCGAGGAAGGCAAGCAGGCAAGCTCCACGATGGAACTGCGGAAAGCCATTGCCCAAGCTGTGTCCATACAGCGCAGACGGCAGGGCAAGCGCAATGCCCGCCTCCTGCCAAGCGAAACAGCCGTGTACTGCCGGATAGCGCCATCAGTACAGACACTGCTTGACAACGCCACCGAAGCATACAGTTTTTCTCCGAGAGCCATAGCAGGCTGCCTCAAAGTGGCAAGGACCATTGCGGACATGGAAGGCAGAGAGCACATCGATGAAGAATCTCTGAACGAAGCAATCAGCTACAGGAAAGCATCCTGTGGATTGGAAATGGGGTTTGGAATGATGTAAGGGGAGGATTTAAAATAAAAATACCGACTCTGAGACTTGAACTCAGACACGCTCGCGCGCAAAAGATTTTGAGTCTTTCGTGTCTACCATTCCACCAAGCCGGCAATTTAAATTAGTATAGCAGAATGTTTTTTTTTTATCAAGCATTCTGCTGCAAAAAGTCAATAAAATTTGAGGTTTATAAAATGGACGAAGTTCGATATAATTGGCTCATGGGCACAGCAAGAGACCTTTCCAAGCAGCAGTCGCTCCTCTTTTGCGACAGCATAAGCGACATAGCGGCAAAACAGACAGCGGAAAACTCCAAAACGCCGGAACAAGTGCTAAAGACGGTATTCGGCTACGACAGCTTCCGCCCCTTGCAGCGCGAGGTCATCCAAAACGTGCTCGACGGCAGGGACACGCTTGCCGTCATGCCCACGGGCGGAGGCAAATCGCTGTGTTACGAGATACCGGCGCTTATCCTCAAAGGCATCACGGTGGTTGTCTCCCCGCTCATAGCACTCATGCAGGATCAGGTGACACAGCTTGGAACATTCGGAATTGCGGCGGCATTTCTGAATTCCTCGCTTGAATGGGAAGCCTACCAGCGCGCCTGTGAGGAGGTGCGGCAGGGCAAAATCAAGCTGCTCTATGTATCGCCGGAAGGGCTGAATACGGAGCGCGTGCAGAACCTGCTCCGTGAAGAGCGGGTAACGGTCTCGTGCATCACGATAGACGAAGCCCACTGCATAAGCGAATGGGGCCACGACTTCCGCCCCGACTATATGGAGATTGCGGCAATACGAAAGCAGTTTCCCAAAGCATCCTGTCTCGCGCTCACTGCAACCGCTACAAAGCAGGTGCGCGACGACATCATAAAACAGCTGAATTTGGAGCAGCCCGCCGTGCTTGTGGCAAGCTTTGACCGCCACAACCTCTATCTGGACGTCAAGCAGAAAAGCAATTCACTCTCCCAGCTCAGTTCCTTTCTCGACGCGCACGAGGAAGAAAGCGGCATCATCTACTGCCTTTCCCGCAGGCAGGTGGATGAACTGACGCAGCTGTTACAGCAGAAACACCTGAGCGTCACCAATTACCATGCGGGGCTTTCCGATGAAGAGCGGGCAAAACACCAGCAGGACTTCATCACCGACAAAATCCGCATCATGGTGGCAACGGTAGCATTCGGCATGGGCATAAACAAGCCCGATGTACGCTTTGTCATCCACTACGATATGCCGAAGTCCATCGAGCAATACTATCAGGAAATAGGCCGCGCGGGGCGGGACGGGCTTCCGGCTTATGCGCTCCTGCTTTACAGCCTTGGGGACCTATACAAGATACGCCACTTCTTTGCAGAGAAAGATGATCCCGAAAAAGCAGAAAAACTCTTGCAGGGCATGATACACTACGCAGGAAGCCACAGCTGCCGCCGCAAACAGCTGCTTTCGTACTTCGGAGAGCAGGCAGGTTCCGGCATCATCAGTGCTTCTCCCAGTGACTGCTGCGACATCTGCTCGCGGGGACCATTGGAAAGCAAGGACGTCACCATTCCCGTACAAAAATTCCTGTCCTGCATCCTGCGCACCAGAGAACGCTACGGGGCAACGTATATCATAGACATACTGCTCGGCTCAAAAAGCAAGCGCATTCTCGAAAACGGCCATGACAGCCTGAGCACCTATGGCATTGGCACAGAACTTTCGCGGGACGACTGGTTTGAGCTGAGCAACAGCCTGATAGACGAAGGCTATCTGAAAAAATCAGAGGAATACGGCGTCCTCTTTCTGAGCGATCACGGGCGGCAGATGCTCATGGAACGGCAAAAAATCCTGCTGCCCGTGGAGTTCAAAGGTAAGAAGCTACGGAAAAAGGCGGAGGCAAAAAAGGCAGCGCTCCGCCCCAGCAATATGGATTCGCAGGCAGAGCAGATTGTCAGCAACTTAAAGGACTGGCGCCGGAAAACCGCGGAAGAGATGAATGTACCGCCCTACGTTGTGTTCGGAGACAAGACCCTGCTTGACATTGCCAGCCGCAAGCCCCACAGCCGCATAGATTTGCTTAACTGCTACGGCATAGGAGAGATGAAGGCCGAACGCTTTGGAAGTGCAATATTACGGATTGTAGAAGGAAGCGAAAGGTGATAAACTGGCACTATGACTAACGAATATATTCCCCTTAGAAAAGACGTTCCCGCTTCTGACAAGTGGGACCTCAGCAAGATTTACGCATCCGATGCCGACTGGGAAACAGCCCTGAACGATGTTCCCCGGCTGACAGCAGCCCTTTCAGCTTATAAAGGCAGGCTTGCAGAAAGCCCGGAAACACTGCTCGCCGCGCTCAAAGCAGACGAAGCCCTCGGACGGCAGATTGAAGACGTATATCACTATGCCAGCCTGCTCCACTCCGCAGACCAGGGGGATTCTTCCGCCCAAGAAAAAGAGAACCGCGCCATAATGGCACTGACACAGGTGGAAGCTGCGCTGAGCTTCTATACCCCTGAAATAATAGCCATACCGGATGAAAAGATAGACGCATGGCTGAAAGGCGAGGCATTCGCCCCTTACCGTGTGTATATCAAAAAAATCCGCCATCTCAAGCCCTATACTCTGAGCGAAAAGGAAGAGCGCATCCTTGCGTTGCAGAAAGAATCAGGACAGACAGCTGAGAATGCTTTCTCGCTTCTGAATAACGTGGATCTGAATTTTGGCACCATAGCAGTAGACGGCGTGGACAAACCGCTCACGCAGAGCACATGGAGCACGTTCATGCAGAACCACGACCGCGATATCCGCAAAAAGACATATACGCAGTTCTACGGCACGTTTGAGTCCCACGCAAACACGCTTGCCGCGCTCTATGCGGGCTCAGTAAACAACGATGTATTTGTTGCCCGCGCAAGGGGATACAAGTCTTCCCTCGAAGCCGCCCTTTATCAGGACAAGGTGTCTCCTGCGGTATACCGCAACCTCATAGACACGGTGCACAAAAACCTTGATACCCTGCACCGCTATTATGCCTTGCGCAAGAGGGTTCTCGGTCTCAGCGAGCTGCGCCACTACGATGTCTACGTACCGCTCGTCGCCTCCGTGCATCAGAAAACCTCTTACGAAGAGGCGGTTGAGATTGTGCGCAACGCGCTTGCGCCGCTCGGAAAAGAATACACGGACACGCTCTGCGGCGGGCTGCTCGGCGGCTGGTGTGACCGCTATGAGAACAAAGGAAAACGCAGCGGGGCATTCTCATCCGGCTGCTACAGGGGCTACCCCTATATTCTGCTCAATTATAAAGATGATTCCATACGGGATGTATACACCATGGCGCACGAGGGTGGGCACTCCATGCATTCATGGTACAGCGTGCACAACAATCCCTATCCGTGCTACAGCTATACCATCTTTGAGGCGGAAGTGGCGTCCACGTTCAACGAAGAACTCGTCTTTGAATACCTGCTCAAAGAAGCAAAGGCAAAGGGCAACAGGGAGCTTGTGCTCTATCTGCTTTCTATGCGCAGTTCTGACATCCTTGCCACGCTCTACCGCCAGACAATGTTTGCTGAATACGAGCTCAAAGCCCATGAAGCTGTGGAAAACGGACAGCCGCTGAGCACTGACGTCCTGCGAAGCATATACCGCACCTTGCTGGAACAGTATTTCGGCCCGGATACGCGCTTTGAATCAAACAGCGATATGGAAGGGCTCCGCATTCCGCATTTCTACTCGGCATTCTATGTCTACAAGTATGCGACGGGCATTTCCGCCTCTCTCGCGCTCGCAAAGCGCGTCACTCAGGGCGGTGCGGCAGAGCGCGAAGACTACTTCAAATTCCTCAAGAGCGGCGGCTCCCGCTACCCCATGGAAAGCCTGCGCATGGCTGGGGTGAATATGGAGAGCGCAGAACCCGTACAGGCCGCGCTCGACACATTCCGCGAGCTGCTGGAGCAGCTGGAGGAGGGGCTGAAATAAGTCAGCGGCTTTATGATATAGTGAAAAGCATGAATGGAACTCGTACAAACAATACGCATTTCATCGGTATTCTGGTGCCGGAGGAACTGGAGGACGTGGTGGCTGACTGCCGCGCGTGGATGCAGCAGCAATACGGTTGCAAAAGCGGCTATGGCACACCCGCCCACATAACGCTCGTGGCACCCTTCACACTGCCAGAAAAATACGGGGTCTCTCAGCTGAAAGCAGCGATTGCGGAAGGTGTGGCGGACTGTGCAGAGCAAGGGCAGCTTCCCTTTGCGGCGAGAGTGAACGGCTTTGGAGCATTCAGCGAGCGCACCCTCTTTGCCCATGTGGAAGATTCCTCTGCCTGGCAGCAGGTGCACAGCGCCATCTTCCACTCCTGCGCCACAGCCCTGCCCGGCATGCTACCGCCGAGCAAACGGCGCTATGTGCCCCACCTGACGGTAGCAAACCGTGACATTCCTACAGGCGCAATAGACAGAGCGCTCAGCCATTTTTCGGAACTGAACCTTGACATCTCCTTTGATGCCTGTGACGTGGCGCTTTTTGTGCGCACACAGCGCGGGGGGTGGACAATAGGAGATGTCTTTGGAGGTGACTCATGCCGTTAAAAGGAGCATTCATGGTGCCCCACCCGCCGCTCATCGTGGGCGAAGTCGGAAGAGGCGCGGAAAAGACAGTGCAGGCAACGATAGATGCCTACCGCACCGTGGCAAAGGAAATCGCACGGTTGCAGCCGGAGACTATCATCATCAGCTCTCCCCACAGCGTGATGTATGCGGACTATTTTCACATCTCACCGGGCAGCAAGGCAGAGGGCAGCTTTGCCCGCTTCAATGCTCCCGAGGTGTCTTTCAGCGAGCGCTACGATGAAGAGCTCGTCGCCGCAATCTGCAGGGAAACGCTTACAAGCGCCGTCCATGCGGGAACAAAAGGAGAGCGGGATGCCTCCCTTGACCACGGGACGATGGTACCCCTCTATTTCGTAAGGCAATGCTACACGAATTATAAGCTTGTGCGCATAGGGCTTTCGGGAGAGCCCTACAGCGAGCACTACAGGCTGGGGCAGTGCATACAGAGAGCCATTGAAAAAACGGGGAGAAACACGGTATTCATCGCAAGCGGGGACCTTTCACACAAGCTTTCCGCCGACGGTCCCTATGGCTTTGCCGCTGAAGGACCGGAATATGACGAGAAAATCATGGACGTGATGGGACACGCGGCGTTTGGTAGGCTTTTTGATTTTGACAGCGCATTCTGCGAGAATGCCGCAGAATGCGGGCACCGCTCTTTTCTGATCATGGCGGGGGTGCTAGACGGCACTGCGGTAAAGACAGACTGCCTGTCCCACGAGGGAACGACGGGCGTGGGCTACGGCATCTGCATGTACCATCCCCTCGGCAGAGATGCGGAGCGGAACTTTTTAGCACAAAAGCTTGCGGACATCCGCAACGGGGAAGACATATACGTGCAGCTCGCGCGGCGCACGGTGGAGCTATACACACACAAAGCTATGACGCCCCGCACAGAGAACGGGCGCGCGCACTTTCCCGCCGCTGACGGGGAGAATGCAGAGCTTTCCCTGCCGGAAGACATGCTCAGCAGGCGGGCGGGAACCTTTGTTTCGCTGCACAAGGACGGGCAGCTGCGGGGCTGCATCGGCACAATCAGCGCTACTGAAAATTCTATCGCAGAGGAAATCGTGCGCAATGCAGTGTGCGCATGCAGCCAGGATCCCCGCTTTGCGCCGGTCACGGCGGCGGAACTGCAATTCCTCGTGTACAGCGTAGACGTGTTGGGTCCCATCGAAGAAATCAGCTCTGCTGCTGAGCTGGACGTAAAGCGCTACGGCGTAATATGCAGCAAGGGAAGGAAGCGGGGCTTGCTGCTGCCAAACCTTGAGGGGGTGACGAACGTTGAGCAACAGATAGAAATTGCCTGCCGCAAAGGAGGCATAACAAAAGCGGAAAAGCCCTCGCTCTCCCGCTTTGAAGTGGTGAGGCACCACTAGTATGAAGGCATTCTGCAGCACCTGCTTTCACCGCTGCCATCTCGAAGAAGGGCAGACGGGTTTTTGCCGTGCCCGCGTCAACAGGGGCGGCAGCATCGTCCTCGCAAACTATGGCAAGTTTACGGCTCTTGCGCTTGACCCCATTGAAAAAAAGCCCCTCGCCCGCTTCTTTCCGGGGAGCCGCATCCTCTCGCTGGGCAGCTGGGGCTGCAATATGCGCTGTGCTTTCTGCCAAAACCACAGCATCTCCCAATGCGGGGAAACTGAATTGCTTTCTAAAGGGCTTTCCGTAGAAGAGTTTTCCCCCGCAGAGATTGCCGCACAGGCGCTCGCACTGCGCGGACGGGGCAACATAGGCGTGGCATACACCTACAACGAGCCGCTCATAGCGTGGGAATTCGTGCGGGACTGCGCCCGCCTTGTCCGTGAAGCAGGTATGAAAAATGTCATCGTCACAAACGGCTGTGTGCTTGCCCCTGTGCTTGAAGAGCTGCTGCCCTTCATAGACGCCGCAAACATAGACCTCAAATGCTTTTCTCCTGCCTCTTACAAAAAGCTAGGCGGAGACCTTGAAAGCGTGAAAGCTGCCATAAAACTCTGTCACGGGCACTGCCATCTGGAGCTCACCACGCTCATAGTCCCCGGCTTCAACGACAGCGAGGAAGAGATTGCTGAGGAAGCGGCGTGGATAGCCTCTATTGACAGGGACATTCCCCTGCACATCACGCGTTTCTTTCCCCGCTGGCAGCTGACGGACAGGTTCCCCACGCCGGTGGAGAGCATCTACCGCCTTGCAGACAGAGCGCGACGGGAGCTTTCCGATGTGCTTGTGGGGAATGTATAATGGCTATTCGGCTGGGCGCAGCGAACGCCTGTATTCCTTCGGCGTCATTCCTGTATATTTCTTGAACTTCATAAAGAAATAGTCGGTATTCGCATAGCCGAGCATTTCGGAAATCTGGTAGACCTTTAGCTCTGTTTCGGCGAGCTTTTTCTTTGCATCCTCTATGCGCAGTTTGTCTATGTAGGTATTGAAGGGTTCCCCCGTGTACTCTTTGAATTTTTTGCCCAGATAGGCGCTGTTGCTGTAGAACATGGCGCCGAGCGCTTCCAGCTTGAGCTCTTTCATATAGTTTGCCCGTACATACTGGACAAGCTTGACAATGGTGGAGCTGCCTGTATTCATGTTGAACACTTCCAGATAGCCCATCGTCACCTCTTCCACCACAGAGAACAGCTCAGCGAAACGGGTCGCAGCCATGAGGCGGGGAACAAGGTCAAAGGCAGAGGCAATGCTGAAGCTGCGCTCGGGGTACTTTTTTTCAAGCGTCGTCTGTAATTCCACAAGGTAGGCGATGCACTGCGTTTTAACGGCGGCAGCGTCCAGACCGCCGGAACAGAGCCGTTCCCGCTCTGCGGCGAGTATGGCGGAAAGCTGCACCTTGTCATAGCTTTCAATGCAGGCAAGCAGCACGGGGACTTGTCCCTTAAGCTCCGCAGAAGCAGCGGGAGCAGAGTCGCCAGGCAAACTGCTGCGGACAGTGACAAGCTCCCTGTCTGCGGCAAAAAAGAGGCGCCCCGCACGGGAACGGCAGCCCACATAGGAGTCAAGCGCCCCCTGCAAGCCCGTCCCCGCTTCGCCAAGGACGGCAAAAGGCTGCCCGCTAAGGCGGGAGGCAAAGCGCTGCAGCTCGCGCTCCACGGCATCATCCCCGCAGTTCCTGAACACCGCGATGATGTCTTTATCCTGCAGCACGGTAAACATATCTCTGTCCGCAAAGAAATTACGCAGCATGCCGCCAAGCTCGGCCGGCCGCTCCCCGTAGCCGCAGCGTTCTGCGCACAAAAGTGCCACCAAGTAGCGGGAATTGTCGCCGCCGTCATCTTCAAAGGCATCGTCCACCGAGCCAAAGAGGAACATCTGTTCAAAACGGCGCGGCAGGTCAAAGGAGTCCCGTGCAATCTCGCGAACTTTCTCTTCCAGAAGGTCCTCGTCAATCGGCTTGACAAAATATCCCTGCGCACCGTAGTTCATCGCTTCCCGTGCAAACTCAAAATCAGAAAAGCCGGAAAGGATGAGGAAGTGTATCTTCCTTTCCCGCAATGCCGCGTCCGAAGCCACAGCTTTGAGCAGTTCTATGCCGCTCAGTCGGGGCATCTTGATGTCGAGCAGCACGAGGTCTGGCTGCAGGGAGCGAATCTTTTGCAGGGCATCCAGACCGTCTTCAGCCTCGCCGCATATAGTATAGCCGCAGGACCGCCAGTCGATGAGCCGCTGCATTCCCTTGCGTATATCCTCCTCATCGTCCGCTATGAGCACTTTGAGCATCGTCTTCCTCCGTAACAAGCGGCACACGGATTGTCACCGCAGTTCCTTTTCCCATGCGGCTTTCTATCACAATGCCATAGGACGAACCGTAAAACAGCCGTATCCTTTGGTTCACGTTCACCATGCCTATAGAGCTTGAAAGCTCTTCCACCTTTTCATCGCGCAGCTTGTCTTTTATCTCTGCCAGCCGCTCCGCCGGAATACCGCAGCCGTTGTCCTGTACGCTGATGACAAGCTCCTCCCCCGCTTCCCCCCGCTCGACGGCAAGCAGGATATAGATAAAGCCTCCCTCAGTCATAGATTCAAGCCCGTGCACGAAGGAATTCTCCACAATTGGCTGAATGAGGAGGGGCAGGATGAGGATATGGCGGGCATCGCAAAGCGGCACGATATCATAGCTCATGCGGCGGGCAAAGCGCTTGTGCTGTATGACGAGGTAATTGCTCACCGCCTCTATCTCCCTCATGAGCGGCACAGGCGTGCTCTGCACGGACAGATTGTAGCGAAGCATCTGGGCGAGAATCTTAAGCATAAACGGCACATCCCTGTCTCCTGCCGCAAGGGATTTCATGCGGATGTGTTCAAGCGTGTTGAAAAGAAAGTGGGGATTTATCTGAGCCGCAAGCATCTTGAAGCGTATATCGTTCTGCCGCGCAATGAACTGCCCTTTTTCCACATCCCTGATATACACCTCGTTGATGAGCTGCCTGATGTTCCCCGCCGTCTCCTGCAGGGCGTTGTAGATGTCGGAAAACTCATCATTGCCTCCGATGGAGGGAGGAATTTCAAAGCGCCGCGCCACCACGTTCAGGATGCCGCTGCGGACCTTTGCCACGCGCTTGCCAAAATAAAAGGAAAAGAGCAGTATCATGAGCACCGAAAACAAGAGGCAGAAGAGCAGCGCTGCAATAACGACACGAAGCACATAGCGGGTTGCCGCATCAAGCTGCTCACGGGGGACAAGATACATAAAGGTAAACAGAGGAGATGCACTGCGCGAAGAGGAAAAATCCTTTACAAACATACCGTAGCTGCCCTGCTGCCATTTTATGTTCGTCATCTTTCCCCGCACCGTACCGAGCGGGGGCAAGTCGCTGGCTGCCTGCGGCACGGAGGCAAAGAGCAAGTCCCCGTCAAAAAACACAAATGCCTCGCTGACCTCTTCCCGAAGGATTCCCGACACGTACTGCGGCTCTATATTTATGCTCTGCACCCCCACAAAGCTGCGGTCAATGCGACCCCACACGGAACGCACCAGCGAAAGATAGCGCTTGTTCGTGATGCTGTCCTGCTTTACCGTCCAGAACGGCTGCCCTCGCAGTTCCAAAGCCTGACGGTACCAGCCGCTCTCGCGCACGGCATCCGTGGTCTTGGTAAAGAAGGAATTGTCAAGCAGGGTCTGATTTTCCGTATAGAACCTCAGACTTGCGATAGCTTCATAGGCAAACAAAAAATCATCGGGAAATCCAAGCGCCTCGTAGTCGCGGTAGACTTCCAGCGGGGAAGAATAGCTTTTGCCCACGATTGCCTGCACCGCCTTGTTCACATACAGCCTGTCGGAAATATCACCCATCGTAACAAGCAGGCTGCTGAAAAAGCTTTCCATCCTCTGGAAGGAACTCTGTGAACGGGCAAGCTCCCAGTCAGACAGCGTCCGATACAGATAATTCACCGAAAAGACTGAGAGCACAAGCATGGGCAGAAAAAAGGTCAGCAGATAGAGCAAGAGCAGCTTGTACTTTATCTTGAGCTCATTCATATAATGAGAAAGTCCCTTCATCACCGCAGTACCTCGTTATCCATAGTACCACACATGGCAGGTAAAAAAAAGAGAGTTTTTTACTCCAATTTATGCTGTTTACCTTTTGCAAAAAGCGGTATATAGTTTTTTATCTAAATGGAGGTCATCAATGAAGTTCACAGACGGCTACTGGAACATCAGAAACGGCATTGCGGCAAATTTCGCAGTGGAGGCATTTGACATACAGGAAGAGGACGGTGGGCTCAGCGTATTTGCGCCGGTGCGCCCCGTGCGGCACAGGGGAGACATGCTCAATGCCCCCCTCCTCTGCATACACTACAGCGCGCCGATGGAAAACGTCATAAAGGTAAAAATCACCCATCACGAAGGCGCGGTCAAAAAAGCCCCTGCCTTTGAGGTGCGCGAAGACAAAGGCTGCAAAGCATGCATATTATTAATAGAAGAAAATGAAGCAAGTCTCTCATCGGGAGCGCTTTCCGTACACATCGCGCGGAACGAGGGCTGGAATGTCAGCTACCGCGACGAGAACGGCACTGTGCTGACGAAAAATGAAGCGAAATCGACAGGCTATATGGTACAGGACGGGGCAAAGCCCTTCGTAAAGGATGAGCTGACGCTTACCGTAGGGGCAAACGTCTATGGCTTGGGGGAGCGCTTCGGTGCCTTTGTGAAAAACGGTCAGAGCGTGTACATCTGGAACGCAGACGGAGGCACGGCAAGCGAGCAGGCATATAAAAACATACCCTTCTACCTGACGAACAAGGGCTACGGCGTGTTTGTAAACAATCCGGAGGCAGTTTCCTTCGAGGTGGCAAGCGAAAAAGTGTCCCGAGTGCAGTTCAGCGTGCCAGGTGAGGAGCTTGAATACTATCTGATCTACGGTCCCAGTCCTAAGGAAATCATCAGCCGCTACACGGCGCTGACGGGACGCCCCGCACTGCCACCTGAATGGACATTCGGGCTGTGGCTTTCCACCTCGTTCACCACTTCTTATGACGAAAAAACCGTCATGCACTTCATTGATGGCATGGCGGAGCGCAAAATTCCGCTTTCCGTCTTCCACTTTGACTGCTTCTGGATGAAGGGTTTCCAGTGGTGCGACTTCATCTGGGACAAAGACACTTTCCCCGATCCAGAAGGGCTTATCCGCCGTCTGCACGAGCGGGGACTGAAGGTCTGCGTGTGGATAAACTCCTACATAGCCCAGCGTTCTATCCTCTTCAAAGAGGGGGCAGAAAAAGGATACTTCATCAAGAAAGCAGACGGCTCCGTGTGGCAGACGGATGCCTGGCAGGCAGGCATGGCGATTGTGGACTTCACTAATCCAAAAGCCTGCGAATGGTACGCTTCAAAGCTGCAAAAGCTTCTCGATATGGGAGTAGATTGCTTTAAGACAGATTTTGGTGAGCGTATTCCCGCGGACGGCGTGTATTCCGATGGCTCTGATCCGGTGAAAATGCACAACTACTACACCTTCCTCTATAACAGGACGGTGTTCCGCCTGCTTGAAAAAAATTTTGGCACGGGCAACGCCTGTCTCTTTGCACGTTCGGCAACAGTCGGCGGCCAGCAGTTCCCCGTGCACTGGGGCGGCGACTGCGAGTCAACATTTGAGTCTATGGCGGAAACGCTGCGCGGCGGTCTCTCTCTTGGCTTGTGCGGCTTTGGGTTCTGGAGCCACGATATAGGGGGCTTTGAGGGCAAGCCTAACCCCGCAATCTTCAAGCGCTGGCTCCAATTCGGACTGCTTTCAAGCCACAGCCGACTGCACGGCAGCACCTCCTACCGGGTACCGTGGTCTGTGGATGAAGAGTCTTCCGAAGTGGCAAAGAAGTTTGCAGAGATAAAGCTTTCGCTCAAAGCATATCTGCTTGACTGCGCCAAGGAAGCGCATGAGACGGGAGTCCCCGTGCTCCGCGCCATGATGCTGGAATTCCCCGAAGACAGGGCGTGCGACACGCTTGACCGCCAGTATATGCTCGGCAGCAAATACCTCGTAGCCCCAGTGTTCAGCGAAGACGGCAGCGTAAGCTATTATCTGCCCGCAGGTACCTGGAAACACTACATCGACGGACGCACCAAGACGCTTGCTGCAGGCGAATGGATTACAGAGAAGTACGACTTCCTAAGCCTGCCGCTCTGGGAAAAGCAGTAGCTAAGCAAATTTCTTCTTGAAAATAAAGGTACGGTATTCATCCCCAGGTTCACTGAACGCTTCGTAGATGCCCTGCCAGACCAAGGTGAAGCCGTGCCTTTCATACCACTGCCAGTTGCAGTCGCAGTCTGTCCACAGATAGATTTCCGCATAGCCCGCTGCACGGAGCTTTTCCTCTGTGGCGGCAAGGATGGCGGAACCGTAGCCGGACTTGCGGCTCACAAAGAGTGAAAGCTTTACCGCGCCCTCTCCCATAAAGGCGAGCGTCCTTCTGTCCATCGCTTCGATATAGGTCTGGCTCATGCGGAGCACGTTTTTCTGCTTTTCCGTCACCCCCTCGCTGTGCGCGGAAAGCCAGCTTTGCGCGTCGCAGTGCTCTCCCTTCCGTGCAAAGAATGCGGCAGAACAGAATTCTCCCCCGTCCTCCAGCTGAAAAGCAAGGTCATTGCTATAGATGTTGTTCCGCACAATGTATTCCACGTGGAGCTGTGCAAAATCCTTTCCGTATTGCGGTACAGTCCACAGGGGCAGTACCACATCAAGCACCAAGGGAAGGTTCTTCATGTCAAACAGGGAAAGAGCTTTCATTAGTCCAAGCGGCGGCATTCCAGATAGAAGCGCTTCTCGCTCGCTTCCCCCATGCTGAAACTCTTGCGCGGCAAGGGACCACGGCTGCCTATCGTGGCAAAGAAGGAGTCCTTTGCTACAGGGGGCAGCAGTATGGACACAGCCCCCTCCTGCTTTCCCAAGCGGAAGACTTCATCGCTGCCGTGTATATAGTCTATGGAAACTGCGGGATGCTCGGCAATGAATGCATCAAGCACCGGCTGCAGGCGGCTTACGGCAAGCTCGGTGACGGGGGTGTCAAGCCGCAGGTATGAAACAGTTCCTTTTTCCACAGACACAAAGCCAAAGCTCGCGGCAGAATCCTTCACCGACTGCTCCAGAGCAGCGGCATCCGCGCAGAGCTGCATCGTTCCACCAAGGGCTGCTGCAACGGCGGCAACAAGCTCGTCACGCTGCGCCCCAAAGAGGACGCGATGAATCGGTTCAAAGGTGAGCCCCTCGTCATAGATGTTGACGATTTCAACAAGCGCGTAACGCAGGGCTGCGTCCTGCACGCCATGCTCTGCCTTGTATTCATCCCAGACAGCCTTTGCTGTGGCAAGGGAGTGATTGCCGTCACCCACCGCAAAGAGGAAGGCGCTTCCGTCGGGTGCGGTGTTCGCCTTTTTAAGGGAGGAAAGCGCGGAAGACAGCTTTTCAAGCGCAGCTTCAGACTGCACCGCCCAGCCGCTGATATGCCCCGCAGACAGCATGAGCTCGCCGTCATAGACGGGTGCATTCTGCCTGACGAGTTCGCCTATGCCCTCCACAAGGGAGCGGGAAGGATCGTTCACCAGCAGCATGATATGGGGGCTTTCAAGCAACGCACCGCGCCTGATCTCCTTTCGCGGAGGAATGCGGCTCGGAATGGTGGCTTCGGTGGCACGGATGAGCGCCTTGCTGCCCGGCTGCCACTCATAATCTTCAAGGTCTATGGCGGTGACAAGCCCGCGGCGCAGCCTGCCGTAGCCTGTCTTGCGCTCCACATAGATGCAGGCTTCAAGCGCATCGGCAAACACGCCGCCATTCAGGTACTGGCGCATATTCTCCCGTATCCGCCGCACTCGCTCCTGCCTGTCGGGGGCGTTGAGATATATCTCCGGCAAAGTCAGGTGCAGGGTGGAAGGCTTTTGCCCCACGATCTGGGAGACACGATCCCAGTACGCAGCATCCTGCGTATACTGGTCACAAGCAATGACGCTCCAGATTGACAAGTCGCTCTCTTTTGGCAGAAGGATTTCAGGAACCTTCATGCCGAATTCCGCAAAATTTTTCATAGGAAAAAGTATACCGTTAAATTACTTTTTATGCTACAGTTAGTTTTATGGCAGGCTTTAGTTTCCAGCAACAGCAAACGCTTTCTCAAATACAGACGCTGAGCCAGCGTCAGATTCAGGCGTTGGAGCTCCTCTCGCTCGGTTCGCAGGACCTCCGCTCCGCGGTATACAAGGAAGCAGAGGAAAATCCCGCGCTCATCATCAAAAAAGACGCGCTCGAATCCGGGGCGGAACTCCGCATCAGGGCGAAAGGTCCCTTTGACAGCACCCGCATCGCCTCTGTAGGAGCCACGGGTATGCAGGCAAGCGACAACTTTCAGGCGGTCCTTGAATCCAAGGCAGACCTGCGGGAGTCACTACAAGAGCACTTGCTTTCGCAGTTCAATATGCTCCCCCTGCTGCCAGAGGAAAAGGCGGTGGGCGAAAAACTCATTGGCAATCTTGACTCGCGGGGCTTTCACATTCTTGCCCCTGTGTCCCTGCTAGACAAAAATGACCCGCACCAGACGCAGGAGGTACTGGACAAATGCCTTTCAGTCATCAGGCAGCTTGACCCCGTAGGAACCTGCACCGCCAACACAGAGGAAAGCCTCTTGGTACAGGCAAAGCTGCTTCCCTCTGCCCCGCCGCTCGCGCTCTTCCTCCTTGACGGGCATTTCGACTTCCTCAATCCCCCTCAGGGGGCAAAGATTGCAAAAAAGGTGCTCGCCTACCGTGAGGCGCAGAGCAAGCTCTTTGGCGTGCAGGAAGCAAAGATGTACCGCGAGATGGTGGTATCGGAAGACAGCGCGAATCAGGCGCTGAGCTTTATCCGCACGCTGGACCCCTACCCCGCCCGCGACTACAGCAGCACCGAGACAAACTATGTTACGCCGGATGTCTATGTGGAAAGAGCCGATGAGGCGGAGGAAGATTTCAGCAAAGGCATTGTCGTCACGCCGGAAGGGGCATGGCAGCTGCGCCTTGCAAAAGACAGCCTGCCGCAGCTAGAGATAAATCCCTCCTATCAGAAATACAAAGCAGGGAATGAAATGCTAAACCAAGGCATAAAGAAAGCGGCGGACTTCATGGATATGCTCGCCTACCGGCAGAACCTCGTGTTGCAAGCGAGCTGCATCATCGTCAAAATGCAGCATGAATTCTTTGCCAAGGGCTCAGGCCACCTTGCGCCGCTCAGACAGCAGGACGTTGCCACCGTGCTCGGCGTCCACGAAACAACCATCTCGCGCATGGCGAACAGCAAGTACCTCCAATGCGCACAGGGTTTGTTTGAAATCAAGTATTTCTTCACAAACGCGGTCAGCAGCGCATCCTCCTCCGTGAGCAAGGACAAGGTGCAGCACGAGATTGAAAAAATCCTCGAGGAACACAAAGATGACAAGAAAAAACTCAGCGACCAAAAAATAAGCGATATTCTGCAGGAGCGCGGCATTACCGTAGCACGCCGCACCGTGGCAAAATATCGCTCATTGATGAATATAGAGTCCTCACACAACAGGTAGAGTCCGCTTTTCCTACTTCTTTTCCTGAATCTTGTCCTTTTCCTTCTTCACTTTCTGGTCAAGCACATCCATCAGTTTGTTGAGGGCTGCGGCAAAATCGTAGTCATCGCTCGTCACATGCGCATTCGCCCCCCACCGGAAGTTGACTGTGGTATCAAAATAATACTTCTTGTCCTCCTTTACGCGCAGGATGAGGTCTACAATCAGATTTTCCGCATAATCAATACGTTTTAATTTTTGGTTAATGAGATCCGACTGATCACCCGTCAAAGAAAAGCCCTGTGCCGAGATAGATTTTGTCATGTTCAATTTCTCCTTATTACTTACGTCGTTCGGTCATGGCAAACTGCCATCCTACAAACTAGTATACAATGGCTTCTTAGAAAAATCAAAGTTTTTTTATAGATTGACTAGCATAATATTAACAAGTATAATTAAAACGTATTAAAGATGAAGAAGTATCGTATTTTTTTCTCTATCATAGTTTTTTCTTTACTCGCTTCCTTGCAGCTCTCTGCTATGGAAGACAACAGGAAGCGGGACTCCTATTTTGTCATCGACGGCGTGGAGCAGCGGCTTTCGCTCACTGTCGGCGGAAACTCAGGAGAGGGCTTTGACGACTATACCATCATGGCGCAGCCCAAGTACCAGCTCGACATGACCTACCTGCAGGCATACATCGGCATGCAGATAGACAAGAGCTCCTACGACTGCACCATAGGAGCAACGGGCTGGAGATCGGAAGAGCGTCGTGTAGGGAAAGAGTGTAGATCTC
>CAKZZK010000163.1 GCA_937885235.1 uncultured Treponema sp. | reverse complement strand
GTGTGCTCTTCCGATCTGGGCGCATCTTTCACTGCCATGTCAAAAAGCCCGGTCATGGCTGGCTTGATTTGAAAAACGGACTGGCGCAGTCCTGCGATGTCTATTTCTGGGTAATCGGGCGCGATTATCTGGGAGTTGACAGGATTGCCAGCTATGCCCAAGAATTCGGCTTCGGGCAGGCATTGAATATCGATTTGCCTTCAGCTTTTGTGGGGCTTGTGCCTACCGCGCAGTGGAAGGAGCGCCGCTATCACGAAAAGTGGCTGGGCGGAGACACGATGAATATGTCAATCGGGCAGGGCTTTACGCAGGTGACGCCCCTGCACATGGCTGACATGATGGCGATGGTCTGCAACGGGGGAAAAATCTATAAGCCGCATCTTTTAAAGGAGGTGCGAAACCCGGTGAGCAATGAGATTCTTGAGGAAGTAGCTCCCGAAGAGATGATAAGCTCAACGGTAGCGCCGGAAGTATGGCGCGAAGTGCGGGAGGACCTGCGCTATACGGTTACGGACGGAAGCCCCCAGTACCCGATGCGCAACCGCATAGTCAAACTTGCGGGAAAGACGGGCACGGCAGAGGTGAATGGCTACGGGAAAGACCACTGGCATTCATGGATGGTAGCTTACGGTCCCTATGATGCGCCTCCCGAGGAGCAGATCGTCATCGCCACAATTGTTGAGGCGGTGAATACATGGGAGTGGTGGGCTCCCTACGCGACAAATATCATCTTTCAGGGCATATTTGCGGATCAGGTCTATGACGAGGCTGTGGATGCACTGGGCTTCCGCTATATCATCAATCAGCAGATAAGGCAGCAGGGACGGAGGGAATAGGTGAAGTTACATATTATAGATAAATTTGATTATGGCATCCTTCTCTGTATCTCCTTTCTGACGTTCATGGGGATTGCCTTTATCTATTCTTCTGGCGTTAATTCGGATGGCGTTTTGCAGTCCCGCGAATATCTGAAGCAGATCATGTGGGCAGGCATTGGGCTTTGCGTTCTTGCCATCGCCGCTTTTTTTGATTTTCGCCGCTTGAAGCGCTATTCACTGGGACTATATCTGTTCATTCTGGTGGCGCTGATTTATACTATACTCTTTGGCAAGTATGTAAAGGGCGCCCGCAGTTGGATTGGCATTGGAAATCTGGGTATTCAGCCTTCTGAGCCTTGCAAGATTATCTATATCCTGTTTTTGGCACGCTATCTTGATCGAAGCCCTCATGAAAAGCCGCTCAAACGCTTTATCTATGCGCTTATCATTATGCTGCTGCCTATGGGTTTGATACTGCTGCAACCTGATTTGGGAACGGCGACTGTCTATCTTCCGATTTTCATCTTTATGTGCTTTATGGCGAATGTGCCGGTGCGCTACTTGGGCTTGGTTCTGGGAATTGGAATGACGACTATTATCTTTACCGTCCTGCCAATTTGGGAGAGTGCCATCATAAAAAGCAATGTTCCCATAGTGCGGATTTTGACTGATAATAAATTGAAACTGTTCGTCATCATGGCGACCGGACTGATAACTGCGATAGGTGTTCTGGGGCAGACTCTGTTTAAGCAGAAGTATTTTTATTGGATTGCCTATGTCTTTGCAATCCTCTTTATCTCCCTTATACTGTCTATTCCCGCAGGCAAGGTCTTGCGGCCCTATCAGATACAGCGTCTGATTGTCTTTCTTGATCCGCAAAGCGATCCTTTGGGGGCGGGCTGGAATATCATCCAGTCTAAGATAGCTATTGGGTCGGGCAATCTGTGGGGCAGGGGATTTCTCCAAGGTACGCAGAGCCATTACCACTTTTTGCCGGAGCAGAGTACAGACTTTATTTTCAGCATTTTGGCAGAGGAAACGGGATTTGTGGGGGGCAGGCTGGTTTTTTCCGCCTTCCTGCTCATCTTGCTACGAATTATTCGCATCATACAGGTGACTTCCAATGTCTATGGAAATCTCATCGCTGCCGGTATTTTAGGGATGTATTTCTACCATTTTATCATAAATGTCGGCATGGTGATGGGAATTATGCCTATTACTGGCATTCCGCTGCCGTTTCTTTCCTATGGAGGCTCGGCGTTGCTGACGAATATGCTCGCCGCAGGGCTGCTTATGAGCATAAAGTCTCGCAAACTTGATTTCAGCGTTGATATAGTATGAATTTGGAATTGCATTCACTGGTACATCCCCTGCAGGACATAGGGGGGCTTTTAAATACTGTTCAGGCACCTTCACGCTATATTGGGGGAGAGTTTGGTTCCATTATAAAGCCCCATGACGGAACGAAGCTGTACAATGTGGCTATTGCGTTTCCTGATCTTTATGAGATTGGGATGGCTAACCTTGCGATTAAAATCATCTATAACGCGCTTAATGCTCTGCCGCAAGTTCGCTGCGAGAGGGTTTTTGCTCCTGATGTTGATTTTGAAGTCCTGCTTAAAACGAAGAACATTCCGCTGTATACGCTTGAAACAGGGATGCCGCTGGCAGAGCTCGATATGCTTGCGTTTTCCATTGGCTATGAGCTGGGCGCCACAGAGATACTGGCAATGTTGGAGGCGGGGCATATTCCCTTGCTGGCGGCAGAGCGTGGGGATGATTGTCCCTTGGTGATCGCCGGTGGCTGTGGAATAACGAATCCTGCGCCTTTTGTTCAGTTCTTTGATGCGGTCATGATTGGGGAGGCGGAAGCGGGCCTGTTTTCTGTGGTGGAAGAACTTGCGGCAAAGAAGGCTGCGGGAGGAAGCCGCGTGGAGCTTCTCGCTGTCCTTGCGGAAAAACCGTTTATATGGACACCTTCTTCTTCGCATATTGCACGCAGGGCTGTGCAGGCTGATTTTGGGCTGTGCCCGTCTGTACCGGCGTGGTTTCCGCAACCTGTCACGAGGCCTGTACAGGATCACGGCGTGGTGGAAATTATGCGTGGCTGCCCGAATGGCTGCCGTTTTTGTCATGCAGGCATTTACTATCGCCCTATGAGGGTGAAATCTGTTCCGCTCATCATTGAGGAAATAGACCACCTTGTCTTTGATGCCGGCTACCGTGAGATAAGTTTAAATTCACTGAGCTCTGCTGATTTTCCCGACATTGGAGCTTTGCTTGATACATTGAATGCGCGTTATGCGGGATATAATGTTTCTTTCCAGCTTCCTTCGCTGAAAGTAAACAGTTTTTCTCTTCCCATATTGGAAAAGCTTTCCACGGTGCGGAAAAGCGGCTTGACATTTGCTGTTGAAACGCCGGAAGAGGCATGGCAGCTGAGCTTGAACAAAGAGGTATATGCGCAGCACCTGATTGCAATCATCAAGGAGGCAAAAGCAAAAGGGTGGAGCAGTGCAAAATTCTACTTTATGATTGGGCTGCCTGTGGGCGATTATTTTTCTCAGCATGGTGCTTCTGAAACGAAGACGGAAGAGGAAACCATCGTATCGTTTTTACTGCAGGTTCAAGAGCAGACGCGCATTCAATGCAATGTAAATATTGGCGTGTTTATTCCTAAGCCGCATACTCCGTATCAATGGGTGAGGCAGCTGAGTCCGGCACAAGCCCAGAAGAAGATGGATTATATCTTTGCTCATTTGCCCCGTGGTAAGTTTAAAGTCGCCCGCCACAATTATGACACGACAATTCTTGAGGGGCTCTTAAGCCGTGGTGACGAAAGGGCTGGGCGGGTTATTTTGTCCGCATTTAAGAAAGGCGCTCGCTTTGATGCCTGGGAGGAGCATCTAAAGCAAAATATGACTTACTGGAAGCAGGCTTTTGCAGAGGCTGATTACGATGTAATGGCCTGGATTTACCGTGACTGGCAGCTTGATGAAGCGCTTTCCTGGGATTCGGTGTCTTTGGGACCTGCAAAGGCTTTTTATAAAAAAGAATGGGAGCGTTCGCTTTCTCAAAACTTGACGGAACATTGTCTTGCGGATTGTAAACATCCCTGCGGTATCTGCAACGCAAAAGAAGCTGTCGCCGTGCATTCCCGTGAAGAGATTGCCCGCGCTGGCGCAGTTGTGGCGATTTCGCCTTTGCCGTTGCCTGTACAGCGGCAGGAATGCAATATTCCTGTGCTGTACCGCGTTGTCTTCTATTTTACGAGGGCAAATGGCGGGGAATATACCGCTTATCTGGCGCAAGTGGAGACTTTTCATAAAGCTATCTTGCGCAGCAATTTGCCTTTCGTTTTTACTGCGGGTTTTAATCCCTTGCCGAGAATTGAATTTGCAACGGCTTTGTCGCTGGGACTTGTTTCTTATGAGGAGGTTGCATCGTGCTATCTTTATGAAGAATGCTCTGCTGAGGAGTTTATTACCCGAATGAATGCTGTGCTGCCATCGTATTATCATATACAGTGCGCCTTTGTCTTTCCCGTAAGCAATCTGCGCAAGCGTGAGTCACTCAGCCAAAATCTCTGGGGCGGTCTGTATAGATATGAATTTTTGCAGGATTTCGATGTCCTTGCTTTCTTTCAATCGGAAGCGTTTTTGCTGCTCGATGATTTAAAGTCCTATCGCTTTTCGACGGCTTTAGATGATGGTGCCTTGATTTCAGAAAATCGTGCGTGGGCATTTCCCTTAGCCAGTGTGCCTCAGGTATTTTATGTCCAGTGCCCCCAGAGTGATAAAAAATTTCGGATGGCGGCGGAAGCTTTTTTTGCTCGTCCGTGGTATGAAATAGTCTCGGTTTCCAAAGTGCACACGCTTGCAAAATTTGCTATTCAGGGCTGGACTGCGCAGGATGAAGAAAAATGGCGGACTGAGAGCGCTTCATTCAAAAAAACAGAAGTCGATGAAAATGTTCAGAATTCTCTTGTTCTGTATATGGAGCTGTACAAGAAAATTGCCCAGATAAACCGCGAACTCATTCAAAAGAGAAAAGAGCTCGATGAGAAAAAGGCTGCGTATCAAGCTGGTATATTGTGATAGGATATATATTTGCGTTTATAAAGATGGAATTGTATTGTAATGATTTTTTTTGGTAGACAGAATACTCGTTATAGACAGTGTTTTGTTAATACCGATTTATCCCTTGCACTCTCTCCATAGATGACGTCAGAGCAGTAGCTCAAGGTTCTCCCGAATATACTCACTTTTTGTCTTTAGGTCAATAGAATTCGTTGTGAGGATGAGGTGATTAGGGCGCTGGGAATCAAGCTTTATGCTGCGAGGGTTCTTCTTGATAAGCTTCATGAGTTTGCTGACGCTGACTTTGGAAACATCGCCAAATTCTATATCCGCAATGCCACGCTTTTCTTTGAGCGATGTGATGGCGAGTTTATGGCATATTATCCTGATCTTTGCGAGACTGAGCAAACTGTTGACTTCATCAGGCACGGGACCAAAACGATCATAAAGCTCGTCGTATACAGCATCCAATTCATCCTGAGAGGCAATAGAGGCGATTTTTTTATACAGCTCCATCTTTGTTTCTGCGTCAAGGATATAGTTGTCTGGAATGAAGCCTGTGTATTCGAGCTCAAGAAGCACTTCATCTGGCGCATGCCAATCGCTGTTGGAAAGCCTCTCTATGGCGGCATTCAATAGACTAAGATACATTTCAAAACCAACAGCATATACTTCGCCGCTTTGATCTTTGCCAAGCAGATTGCCGGCACCGCGAATTTCCATATCTTTCATGGCAATCTTAAAGCCGGAGCCAAGCTCTGTAAAATCGCTGATTACCTGAAGGCGTTTCATTGCGATTTCGCTCAGATTTTTATTTTTAGGATAAAATAAATATGCGTAAGCCTTTCTGTCGCTTCTTCCCACACGTCCCCGCAGCTGGTAGAGCTGGCTCACACCGTACATATCAGCCCTATCTATAATGATGGTGTTGACATTGGGAATATCTATGCCGTTTTCGATAATCGTTGTTGCGACAAGCACATTGAAACCGCCCATTTTAAAACGTCTGAAAATATCATCAAGCTGTTCGCTCGTCATCTGTCCGTGGGCAATATCTATCATCATCTCGGGAACAATCTTTTCAAGCTTTATCCGAGTTTCTTCAAGAGATTCCACCCTGTTATGCAGGTAGAAAACCTGCCCTCCCCTGTCAACTTCCCTGCGTATAGCCTTTACAATTTTTTCATCGGAATAAGGCTCTATCACCGTTTCGATTGGCAGACGATTCTGCGGCGGCGTAGTAAGGAGAGACATATCACGGATTTTAAGCAGACTCATGTGCAAGGTACGGGGAATAGGCGTCGCACTCATGGCTAGGCTGTCTATATTTGTTTTTAATACTTTCAACTTTTCTTTATCTTTTACGCCGAAACGCTGCTCTTCGTCTATGATCATCAGTCCGAGGTCTTTGTAGGCAACATCTTTCTGGATTATGCGATGTGTGCCAACGATGATGTCTATTTTTCCCTCCGCAAGCTTTGCAATGATTTTCTTCTGCTCAGCAGGGCTGACAAATCTTGATAGCATGGCTATCTCTACAGGGAAATTCTTAAAACGCTCTATGCAGTTTTCATAATGCTGCTCGGCAAGGATGGTTGTCGGTGCCAAGAAAGCTACCTGCTTTCCTCCCATAACTGCTTTGAATGCAGCCCTCATTGCTATTTCTGTTTTGCCGTAACCTACATCGCCACAGACAAGGCGGTCCATAGGCACGGGTCTTTCCATGTCTTCTTTTATTTCTTGTGTCGCTGTGAATTGGTCTGGAGTGTCTTCGTAGGGAAACGCAGCTTCAAATGCAGCCTGCCACTCAGAGTCTTTTGGGAAAGAGAAGCCGCGGGAAGCCTTTCTTTTTGAGTATAAGTCGATGAGTTTTTCTGCAATTTCCTCGACCTTTTTCTGTACCCGCGCTTTTCGGGAATTCCAGCTTTTTGAACCAATGCGGTCCAGCCTTGGCTTTTCGCTTTCATTACCGATATAGCGCTGCACCATATTAACTTGCTCGATGGGGACGAACACAAATTCCTGATCAGCATATTCAAGCTTGATATAGTCTCGCTCTGTTCCCATTGATTTTATACGCTCAATGCCCTTGAACAGACCGATGCCATAGTTCACATGGACGATAAAATCTCCCGGATTAAGCTCAATGAAAGTATCTATGACCTTAGATTTAGCCCGCCGGATAGATTTTGGGGCTGCCTTTTTGCGCCCGAAAATCTCGTTCTCCTGTATGACGAGAAGTTTTTCGTTTGTGATTGAAAAGCCTTCCGTAATGGCCATTGGTATGATGTTGACAGGGAATAGCTCTTTATCCTCCGGCTCCACAAAGTGTTTGAGCACTTCTTTGATACGCACCGCTTGGTTGGGGTTATCTGCGAAGATATAGATATGCCATCCCTCATGTTGCAAAATTAAAAGCCGCTCGTTAAGGTAGTTTATATTGCCGAAATAACTCTGAGAAGGCTCGCTGATGATATGGTAAACCGTTGTCCCACAGTCAGGGTCTGTTTCCGTCATCGTCTCCATAGTCTCCAGACTGCGGAAGCGGAGATTCCTGCTGTGGCTGTGGCAAAGTCCTTCAAAGTCGTAGAGCATCTGCAAGGGGCGTAAAACTGGCAGCTTCTGACGGGCAGAACGATATGAGGCATTGTACTCATTTTCCAACAGCGTCTGGGCATTGCACAGGCGATCGTAATCTAAGAAGAAGCAGGGACTTTCCTCATCAAGATAGTCAAGCACTGAATATGCTTTATCCCACAAACAGCCATAAAATAGTTCTTCCCCCTCGGACTCGCGGTTTACCAGAAGCTCAGTGATTATTCGCTCCTTTCCTTTTCGGGATTCTTCTGTTAAACCGAGGTGGACATCTTCGATGGCTGTCGCACTTACCTGCTCTTCCTCATTGAAAGCGGCAGGAAGTTCTCGCTTTTCACCGTTTCGCTTTTGCTTGTCGTATTCCGCAAAATTATTTACGATGCCACCTTTGTCTTCTTTATCCAAAAAGCTTTCAAGTTTATTGCATAGCTCATCGGTCCAGACGACTTCTTTCATTGGATAGACGAGTAAACGGTTTAAGTTTTCTTTAGAAGACTGGCTTTCTATATCGAATGTTTTAAGCTGGTCAATTTTATCAAAGTCAAAGACAATGCGGTTGGCATAGGCTTCTCCGGGCATATACAGGTCTAAGACTTCTCCCCGCAGGGCAAATTCTCCCCGCATCCCCACGCGGGGAACCCTGATATATCCCTGCTCGCTGAGCTGACGTGCGATGCTTTCTGGATCCAGTGTCTGCCCCTTCCGCAGCTCCAAAAGCAATTTCCTCATATACTGTGGCGGCGGCACAGGGCTTAACAGCGCCCTCTGAGGAATGATAAAGACCCGAGGTTTTTCGCCAGAGGAATTCTTTGTAGCGAGTTTGGCGAGACCCCCTGCCCGTTCGCCAAAGACAGCAGAAGCTTTTGCGACAGGGCGATACGGTACCGTCCCCCACCAAGGCAGCTTGTAAACCGCAATGGCATCTCCTGCACAGCTCATCAAATCGGTTTCGCATTCATCAGCATCTTTCTGAGTGGGAACAATGACAATATAGTCGCTTTGCAGTGGCTGCTGCTTATGCTCAAACTGTTCTTTGTGTATCCTGTTCAGTTTGGCTCGTTCTATATAAAAGTTGATAAAAAAGGCGGGCAGACTTCCCCGGAGCCCTAGAATATCAAGAGGATAGTTTTCTATACTGGTCTCATCAGCAGCCTTGGTGACTGCCTCATAAAAGTTTGCGTCTGCTTTTAAAATAGCGTTTAACGATAAATTATTTCCCATATTTTGCCGATATATAAGTAATGAAATTTAAGGAGTTGTTGTTGTGAAACGAACACTGTCATGTATTATAACAGCTTTTATTCTTCTTGCCCATACGTTTGCGGCAGAAAATACAGAATCTGAAAGCAATAATTTTTCAGAAAATGCAAAGGTGTCTATAAAGTTCCATGATCGCACAATGTACTATCCTGGTAACGCTGAAAACAATCCGGTAAATATCCATGTAACGGTGGCAAATACAGGCAGTGAGACACTGCGATTCAAACTGGCAGACGACAGGATGTTTAGCATTGATTTTGATGCCTTTGATATAAAAAACAGCACGCTGAAAAAGACAGAAGGACTCACCAAAAAGCGGACGACAAGCCAGACCGTTTACTTCCGTGAGATTGCGCTTGAGCCCGGCGAAGCGTATTCGTTTGTGGAAAACCTCAAGGAATTTCTCGATGTAAAAACGGCATCAATCTACTATATTGATCTGAAATTTTATCCTGAATTGTATAACAAAAAGGATGAATATACTGTTTCCAACCGTTTGAGCCTCGAAGTTCGCCCTTCACCCGCAGCGGCATCATCGTCAGAAATCCCTGTTGCCGTCAATACTGCCGCAATCCTGCAGGCAGAGGCAATCAGCCCTGACAAAGTTATTGAGCAGACAATAATAGCCCGCCAAAAGAGCCGCTGGGATCAGTACTTCCTCTATATGGATGTGGAGGAAATGCTCAAACGCGACCCTGCCCGCAGCCGCCGCTATAATGCGGAAAGCGCAGACGGCAGAAACAGAATGCTTGAAATCTTCAAGGCCGACCTAAAGCAGAACCGTATCGATACAGATATCGTCGCCATTCCGGCAAGGTATGAAATCGAGACGACAACCTACTCTCCAACCGAGGGCAGCGTAAAAGTGATGGAGTACTTTGACAACGGTACTTTCACCGAGCGAAAGCGCTACACCTACTATGTACGTCAGCGTGATGGCATCTGGCAGATTTACAACTATATGGTAGATAATTTGGGCACACAATAAGCTATGGCTAAATCGAAATCGGCAAAGTATTTTTGCGAAAACTGTGGGGCTGAAGTTGCGGCAAAGGCTCGCTTCTGTCCCCATTGCGGCAGATTTTTTTCTGCCGTGCGTTGCCCGAAATGCGGACAAATGGGAAGCGTGATGGCGTTTAAAAGCGGCTGCCCGCGGTGTCATTACGCTATGACTCCAGAAGATATTTATGGACCAGACGGTGTTCCAGATGCCTTAAAAGATAAAAAAAGCAAACAGAAAAGAAAAGAAAAGAAAAAAAGTAAGGCAGCCTCTAAGGGGGCGCGTTCAGCATTAGGCGATGATGCCCCCCTCTGGCTGTACATTGTAAGCATAATCCTGCTTGTCTTTGCCCTCGGTGCTATTTTTCATCGCTGTGGTGTCCTTTAATAAATAAAAGGGTCTTGTAACAATGCTACAAGACCTTAATGCCCGGAACAAGACTTGAACTTGCACACCCTTGCGAGCTCTAGGACCTGAACCTAGCGTGTCTACCAATTCCACCATCCGGGCAAGTAAGAATAGTATAGTGAAAAGCGTTTCTTTAGTCAATACGGTAATGTAGAATTTTGTCAGAATATAAGTCAGGAAATGAAATTTCTGTCGCTTTGAATTGAACCCCTTCGTCCCTGTCCTGTACATCGGCATTATATACCTTGTCTCCTATGATGGGAAAGCCAATCCATGCAAGATGGCAGCGGACTTGATGGCGGTAGCCCTTGCGTATCGTGCACGTTGCAGTGTAGCTATCATCTGACAGGGGGCGCAGTTCTACCTCTGTCGTGTAGGTGCAGTCTACTGCCTTGTTGAGCGCAGCTCTTCCACTCGATTCAACGACAGGCCGCACTTCCCTTCCCTTTGCACCATAGGGGCGGAAGCGAGAGCAGACAGATACAGTACCCTCTCTCCAGCTGTTTATTTTGACAGCGGCAGGTGGCGGGGGAAAGCCCTGCAGCGCTTGCTTCCCTTGGTGGTGGCATTGTGCCCAATATGTTTTGATAAATTTCCCCTCTTCCTGAGCCGCAAGGATATGTGCATAAAAATCCTGGCTTGCGGCAATCAGGACTATGCCCTCTGTGGCAGTGTCAATTCTATGCACCAGCCCATGTTCCACAGCTTTCCGCCCTGATACAGCATTCAGCGCAGGATACCGTGCCGCAGCCTGCGTGTAAGCGCTCTCATCACCTTCTTTGAGGGGGGCGCTGGCTAAGCCTGCGGGTTTATGGAGGACGATGAACGGTTCAATTTTCGTTGCCTCATGCAATATGCGGATTGGTAGGTCTGCCATAGCTTATCTATTCATCTATTATCTATCGCGGGAGAGAATTGTCTTGGGGTATAGCGAGTGGAGCCTTTTGAGCACCTCTAAAAAGCGCTCGGGGGTCGGCGACACGAAAGAGCTGAGAGCTTCTTCCTGCGGCAGCCGTATTTTCAGCAGATGGGCGTGGAGCATCAGCGTTGCGGAGGGAAAAATCTTGTCCTCCCTCCCATAGAGGGAGTCTCCCAGAACCGGACAATTCAGATAGCGCATGTGCACCCGAATCTGATGCGTCCGTCCCGTGCTTATGCGTATGCGCATTAGGGAGTATTCGCCGTAACAGGCAAGGCAATTGTAGCTTGTTCGTGCCTGCTTGCCCTCCTCTGTATCTGTGACCGCCCTGTAGCGCTTGCGGTTCTTGGGGTCACGGATTATCTGGGTTTCAATGCAGCCGTGCTGATGCTGAGGTCGCCCCATGCAGATGGCAATATACTCCTTAACCAGTTTCTTGTGCTCTCGGAACTGTGCCCCTAGCCATTCTTCTGTATCACGGTTTTTTGCAGTGATGATGATGCCCGACGTCTCTTTGTCCAGACGGTGCACAATACCGGGGCGCCTGTGGTTTAAGATTTCCCTCAGCGTTCCAGTGCTGGGCTGTGGAATCTTTTCTCTGTTCCAGTGAAAAAGCAGTGCGTTGACGAGTGTTCCTGTCCAGTTTCCGCAGGCTGGGTGCGTCACCATGCCCTGTGCCTTGTCCACGACGCAAACATTGTCATCTTCGTAAAGAATTTTGAGGGGAATAAATTCCGGCTCGATGTTTTCGGGAACGTTTTCTTCCCACTTTATTTTAATTCTATCATTTGCAGTTACTTTAAAGGAAAGCTTTACAGGTTTGTCGTTGACGAGCATATCCACTACAGTGCTTTTTAGCTTGCTCCTGTTCATGCCGTCAGGCAGGGAAGCAATGTACTTGTCGAGACGTTCATTCGCTGTGTAATCGCGGGGAACTTTGATGCTGAGGTATGGCATTATTGCTTTGTCTTTTCCTTTTCCTGCCCGCGTTTTTGCTGTGACTTGCGCAAAAGCTCCCCCGCTTCCTCAGGGGAAATAGGGCGTATTTTTTCCTCATCCTGCGCCTGCTGGAGCATTCTCTCTTGCTCTGCTTTTTTCCGCTTCATATAGCTGATAAAGAAGTCGGTAAGCCCTACTGCGGCGCTAATTCCTGCGGATACGCCGACGATGGTAAAAATCTCCCTGTTGCTGTATGAATCATCCTGATTGAATGGATTGGGAAAGGTGTTTTTCTCCCCAGAAAAATACATATATGAGCTGTACGCCGTGCTCACGCTTAGCGCCACGAAGGGCAGACTTCCGAGCGTAACTATTTCACTGCGCCGCAGGTCCCGCGACCATTGAGGAAATTCTTCCATTGTATACGGTGCCGGCTCTGTGCTTTCGTTTTCCGAATTTGTACTTTCTGAATGCAGGGGCGCATACAGGCTCAACAGCACCAGCATGAAAAAGAAGCGCTTCATCATGAGTATATCCGTTCGCCAAAAATAGCGGTTCCCACTCGCACCATAGTGCTCCCCTCTGCAATGGCTATGGCAAAGTCTCCGCTCATCCCCATGCTGAGTTCTGTAAGGGAAATGGCGGGGAATGTTTCATTCAGCTTTTCCTTGCATTTTCTCAAACGCTCAAAAGAGCGATGAATGAGTGCTTCATCATCAGTGAATGGTGCCATAGTCATAAGACCTGAGGGCACAATATGCGGATAAAGCCCTTCCGCGCACTGTGCTATCGCTTCCTGCAAGCTATCTTCATCAGAGAAGCCTGTCTTTGAATCCTCTCCTGTGTGCAGCTCAAAAAACACGGGCAGCTTTTTATCGAGCTTGCTGCAGTGTTTTTCAATCTCCGCGAGCAGTTCCTTCCTGTCAACAGACTGTATGCAGGACGCTATCTCCACAGCCTTCTTGACTTTGTTTGTCTGCAATGCGCCGATGATGTGCAGCTCTGCCTGTCTGCCATCCTGACGAAGCTCGGAGAATTTGGCGTATGCTTCCTGAACCCTGTTCTCACCGAAAAGAACCTGTCCCGCCGTCATTGCTGCATATATGTCTTCTAGCGGATGGAACTTGCTCACCGCGCAAAGCTTTACGCTGCCGCTTTTGCGTCCGCTCTTTTGCTCAGCGGCGTGAATCTGCTCATACACTTGCTCGATGTTGCTTTTAATCTCTTCTTGCGTCATCTTCTGACCTCGTACCCATTACAGTTTAGCAGAATTCAGCAATTCACTCAACTGAATAAAGTCGCTTACCGCAAGGTTTTCAGCCCGTTCAGTTTCAGAAATGCCCGCTTCTGTCAAGATGCTTTTTCCCGAGATTTTCTCAGGCAACAATGGTTTTATATTGTTTAAGATGGTTTTTCGTCTTTGGGAAAATAAGCTGTGGACCAGACTGACAAAGAGCTGTGGATTGGAACAGCTGTACGGTTTCTGCTTGGGGACAAAGAGCACCGCCTTTGATGCCACCTTTGGGCGTGGCCAGAAATTGCCAGGTGCAAGCTCAATGCCGCCAGTGATGTCGTAGAGCCATTGGCAGAGCACGCTGAAAGCCGAATATGACTTTGAAGCGGGAGCCGCATACATCCGTTCAGCCACTTCTTTTTGTACAGTGAACACACAGCGGGCAAAAGTCTTCCTCTGGCAGATGGTATCCGCAATAAAACTTGCGGCGATATTATATGGCAAGTTCCCAAAAAGCTTGATAGCTGCCGTATCCTCTGAGCCCTGACGCCAAGTTTTCAGCACATTTCCTTCTATTATATTAAACCTTCCCACCGCCTCGTCTTCAGCGTAGATGTCGTGCAGTGCGGCAATAAAGCCTCTGTCGATTTCAAATGCAGTTACCTGTGCGCCGCTGGCAAGCAGGTCCCCTGTCATATTGCCGATTCCGGGACCTATTTCCCATACCCAGTCTTTCTCCGTCAGCTCCAAAAGAGAGACGATTTCTTTGCGTGCATGGGGATTTACCAGAAAGTTTTGCCCGAACTTTTTTTGCATTGCCAGTCCCCGCTCCTCTAACAGTGTTTTGAGAGCTGTCGGTGCATTGTAGTCAATTTTCATAAAAACTCCTAAACGTGAATGTGGGCACCAGTGCAAAGCTATGCACAAAAAACAGGCACAACCTGTAGATGCCGTTCAATATGAAGGATGCAAGGGGAGCAAGAAAAGGCAGCAAAAGACACAGCAGCATACCTGCTACCCCTGCGCTGAGGAAAAAGCCTGCCAGAGGGGAAACGATAACGCTTGCGATGATCCCCACCGGCATAATGCTGCCAAACAGCGCAATGCTCAAGGGCGCTGTTGCAAGTTGTGCCGCAGATGATGCCGAAACAGAAGCCGCGATGCCCGGCGGCAGGAAGCGGACAAAAAATCGTTCGCAGAGAGGGGAAAAGCAGAGAATGCCCGCCAGTGCCGCATAAGAAAGCATAAACGAAATTGAAAACATATCTGCAGGTTTTAATATGATATGCAACAGAAATACGGCGGCAAGCACTGTGAGTCTCTCAATCCGCCTGCAATGGAAAAACTCAAGCACCGCCATCAGGAGGCAGAAAAGAAAGGCGCGAAAGAGAGATGGAGAAAATCCCGCGAACCATACGAAGAAGCAGATTCCTGCAAGTCTTATCAAAAGCCTGTGCTTCCGCCCCCAAACAATGTTCCCCACGCCGTCTGTCATACCTGCAAAAAACGAGAGGTGCATACCGCTCAAGGCAAGTATGTGGGACAGCCCTGCCCTCCTGAAAGCCTCGCTATCCTCGGCGGCGGTGTATTCCCGTGAACCAGACAGCAATGCGAGCAGCAAGCCCCCGGCCTTCCCCCAAGAAAAGAGCAGTCTCTTGAACACAAGCCTGCATACCGCGCGAAAATGGCACAGTATTCCCTGTGGCGAATGACTGTAGGATTTATATACCGCTTCCTTTACCAAAAAGACCTGTCGCTTTTTGTCCCATGAACCAAACAGCCCCTGCCTTTCCCCTTTTTCCACCAGAATGCCCTGCGTATATATTTTGCCCGGATAGAGGCTTTCAACAATGGAGCTTGGCATATATACGGGAATAAGTCCTTGTGCGGCAGAGCTTGCACTTGCTTTCCGTATGCGGCAGGAAGCTGTTTCTACAGAAAAATCCATAGCATAAAAACGTCCAGAGGAAAGCTTCACGGGATTAGAGGCAACCGTTCCTTCAAGAAAATCCGCCATCTCAATAGGTAGTAGCGAACGATAGGGCTTGGACTCCTTCAAAGGAAGAAGCCTGGCGTAAAAGATGACGGCACAGCAGAGAGCCGCCAGAACGATGACAGAGTTGTTGTTTTTTACCATTTAAGCTGTGTGAGGGCATTGCGGGCTGCATTTGTTATGTATTCTGGATAGTCCAGATATGTAACGTACAGCAAGTAGTCAAAAGCAGTCTTGTCGCCCAAACCTCCCAGCGCTTTGATGACGGAAAGCACGACGGCTTCAGCAGGAGCACCATTTGTTTCCATGCTCTTGTTGAGAAAGTCAAGATACGAAGAAAGCACACGTCCCGTGTCTGAACACGCCACACTGGCAACATTTGTCACAACAGCGGCAAACTGCTCGTCGGCAAGCATACCGTCTTCGTATTCATCGCGTGCAATGTCAAAATAGGCAGTGGCATTCTTTGCCGAGCGAGTCCACTTCGTGTCAGCGATGAGCTGCAATGCGAGCAGCTGTAGCTCGACATCCTCGTGCACCAACTTTTCCTGACTTTCCCCTGCTTTACTTATCGCAACAGACAGAGCGGTTTCGGCAACACGTCCCTTGATTTTTTTTGTTATAATTGTATTTTCTTGCAAAATGCGCAGGATTTTGAGCCTGTCACCCGTGCGTGCGTTGTTAAAGAGGTTCAGTGTTTCCGCCTCATTGCTGTTTATGAGCGGAGCGAGGGCCTCTTCAATGACAAAGCTGTAGTCCTTCCATACGCCCATCAAGTCTGCCGTAAAGAGCACGTTGAACGAGGTCTTGTTGCCAATCTGCTTTAAGAGCCTGATAGATTCCAAGAGCACATCGTCCATCGGCGCAGCCTGCTGTGCTTTCTCAGACACAAAGGCGTTTACGAGGGAAACATTGTTTGCCACAGGAAATGCGCTGAACCTGTCAAGTACCGCGAGGCGGATGTCATTTTCAGGATAAGTTTTAAATACATTGGCAAGCAAAGAGGAAACGGTGGCCCGCTGTTCTTGGTTCATAAACCTGCTGTCCAGATTGACCACCACCGTCTTCACCAGAGAGGAAATGTCCTTGTCGTCACCTATATCCGCGGTTGCTTCAAAGGCAAAGTTCAACGCCTTTATCAAAAGCTCGCTGTCATGGCTCCGTGCGCCCTGATTTACCGCTTTGATTTTCTTCGTGATGTCTCCCTTCACGAAGTCCACTTCATACTGTGGCGCGGCGTATAAGAAAGCTGCCACCAGACACAGCAAGCTTGTAAGTATTACCGCCTGTTTTTTCTTCATACGCCTTGTTACCTCGCTAACGTTATTTGCCCAGTGACTCCTCGTCCATGATGCCCTCGCTCTGCCTGATTGCCATGTCCCGTGCCCATTCGCTTTCGGGAATAGTCTGGTAGAGGTAGGTCAGCAGCTCGCTCTTCATCGCCGGGGTTATATGGGTGCATTCAAAGTGCAGGCGCGACTGGTCCATCTGCTTGTTGTATTCCACCGCCCGCACCTCGCCGCACATGACGATGGTCGCGCTGTTCAGGTGGAACTGAATCTTAAGGGGCAGACCTTTTTTGCCTTTGCCGCCAATGCGTATGAGGAGACCGTCTTCGCTGATGTCCTCCAGAACGCATTTATAGCCGTCTTCTTCTTCAACCCTACTATAATTAACAACTTCACTCTTGATAAGATACAGCTGAGCGTTAATTTTGCATTCGCAACGAATAGACTGCCGCTTCTGCACACGGTCAAGATTTGTGCTGTGTACAAGATAGAGACACTGCTCTCCCTTGTAAGTGCCGGTGTCCTCCACCGTGGTGTCGAATACATAGCAGGCATCCCCTTTGCGCCAGAGGTAGATGCTCAGAGACTGCCCCTTCCATTTTTCAAGCGGGATAGAAGGCATCCTGATGCTCGGTGCCGCTCGCATTTCCTGTCTCGGCATCTCAATGATGAGGTTTGCGTCGTTGTCAACAATCCGCGAAGTAAAGACCCCGTGTCCCTTGAAAAGGACGCTCAGCCGCTGTCCCTCGTCCAGAAGCCTCGTGTTGCCGATATTTCCACCCTCATCTGCTTTAAGGGCAATCTGGCTGCGTAGCTTGGTAAGCTTGGAAAGCAGTCTCTGTACGCGGGGAGTTTCATCTATGCCAGCCCTCCGCACTTCTGAGCGGTACACCGCCAACGCCCTATTGAGCGTCTGCACGGAATAAAAAATGTCTGCAGGGGCAAGAATATTGCACCGCTTCGTCAGCGGCCACAGTATGCGCAATTCCTGCATGGAAAAACCATTGTCATGTCCTTTTGAATAAAAGGAAATCCTATTTTCAAATATGAAGAAGAGCCTCACCAAAAGGATGATGATGGTAATTATAGCAACTATTAATAGAATAATGACTGCGTTCAAATTGACCTCTCTTTAATTTTACCTTATACTATAGCATATTATTGATGAAAAAAAAATATATTTTTATCGTTTTTCTCTTATTTTTTTTCACAGGCATCCTGCCTCCGCTCTTTGTCAGCGGCGGTGCTCCTTTCAGCCATGTGGAATCTTCGCTTTCCACATGCATTACCATATTCGGACAGCTTTCAGGGGCGCTAGTCCTGCACTGCTTTTGCAGCCGCTTTGTGTTGCCCCGTCCCCGTCCCCGTCGCCATTTTTTTGTCCTGCTTTCCTGCGCCACAGTAAGTTTTGGCTTGCTCATGCTTATCTCTGCCGCGATTGAAAGCCTCTGCTTTTTCTTTCCTCGCTTCTTTGTATCACAGCATTTCGTCCTGCGTCCCTCCGGTTTCCTCTCTTGCTTCTTTTTTGTTTTAAGTCTTATTACAGGGGCTACTTATGAGGAAGTCGTGTACCGCGAGTTCCTGCCAGAAACAGCGCTTTTCTGTGCGAAAGCCATGAGCCCACGGCAATGGCTTCATTCCTCAGTGGATCTTTGCGTAGAACTATGCTCGGTGCTCATCTTTGCTTTCTCTCACCGCTATCTGGGACTGCCTGCCGTCATCAATGCCGCGCTCTCCGGCATAGTGCTCCGCCGCTGTTTTTGCAAGACTGGAACCGTCCTCTCAGGCTGTATAATCCACTTTCTCTACAACCTGCTGCTCGTCATCTTCTTGCTTCTGAGCAAGCTTTCGCCTGCCTGAGCCTAGACCTTAAATTCGCCTATTTTTACCGAGATGTCGCTGACGGCGGTAGCCATTTTCATAGTGAACTGATTCAGCTTTGCGGTTGCCTGAAGCGTTGCCTCCGTCATGGACACAATCGTGTTGAAGTTGCTCGACATATCCGAAGACGACTTTTTCAGGCTAGAGATGGCGGCAAGAATGTCTTTCGTCCTTGCATCAATCTCCTTGCTTGATGATTGGACATCGCTGGAAGTCCTGTTCATCGCGTTGAGGGCATCCATAATTTGGATAGAGCCTTCATTCTGCTCTTCCATGGCACCCTTGATTGTGTCCACAAGCTGTGAGGTGTTCTGCGCCTTTTGGGAGACAAGCTCAAATGACTGCTTGCTTGAATTGGCGCTTTCAACAACTTTGTTGATATTTTCCGCAATGGTCTTTAAGTTTTCGCTGATATTCTTTGACTGCGAGGCGCTCGTGTCCGCTAGCTTCCTGATTTCTTCGGCAACAACGGCGAAACCTTTTCCTGCTTCACCCGCATGGGCGGACTCAATCATAGCATTCATGGAAAGCAGGTTTGTCTGCGAAGAAATAGAGGAAATAATCTGGTTTGTCTCTTGCAGGGACTTGCTCTGCGCAAGGACGGTTTCCAAAAGCTCATTCACAATCTGATTTTTCTTTACGCCTTCAACCGTGGCACTATTCAGCTCAGAGAATTCGGCAGACATTTTTTCTACGGAATCGGTAACGGACTTGATGTTTCCTACCATCTGCTCAATGCTTGCTCCCGCCTGAGTGATGGAGGCTGCCTGGCTTTCTATCATGCCATTGAGGTTTGCAATGTTCTGGGAAATTTCCGTGATGGAGTTGCTTGTGTTCATGACGGAAGCGTCTTCGTCGCTCAGCACATTCGTTGCTTTTGAGATTTCCGCAGAAATCTTGTCTATGTGCGCCTGCGTTTCATCAAGGCAGTCTTTTACATCGCCAAAGCTTTCCTTCAGGTTTAGGTTCGCTGTCCCAATGTCCTTGACCGTTTCATGGACGGTATCAACGAAGGCATTCACCGATTCTTTTACGTGGGAAATCTCGTTGTTGTGGTTTATCTTGATGCGCTTGGTCAAATCCTTGTCGCCCGAATTCAGGTTGTCTACATTTTTTTTGATGTCGTCGAATTTGCTGATCATTATCCTGATGATTGCCAGTATGCAGATGATGAGCAGCAGGGCGATGATTACTCCTCCTATCAGTGAATTTTTCCTTAAGTTGTCTGTAATGCCAGAGACCTCTGCCTTTGTTACCCCCGCAACGACGGTCCAAGTCTTGTTTGCGAGCGAGCAGTTTCTTTGGAAAATGATGTACTCGTCGGGATTTATCTTGCGTTTGCCCGTCTCGTCTTTCTGAGTATTCAGAATGTCTTCCCCTGCCCTCAGACTGCCCGTATCATCATAGATGGAAATTATACCAGTATTATAGAAGGTTTTTGAAAGGCTGTTTATGGGGTCAAGTTCCAGAAAGCCTACCATTCCCCCGTGCACGAGGCTTCCGGTCTGATCATCAATGAAATTTGAGCGCACGAAAAGCGGCATATTGAACCCGCCCGCATTTGACTGCCGCGGAGATTCAAGCCACACCTCAGCATCAGAGTTTTTGTGGTTTATCGAGTACTCTTTTGAAAGGATCCCCACCGTGGAGATGCCGCCTTTGGTGTTGTATGTCTCTGGTCCGCCATCCTTTGCTCCGGTAGCATCATCCCAGAAGACCATGACATATTCAAATCCATCAGGCTTCTGCTTTTCCTTTATGGACTCCTTTATGTGGTCGCGGTTGTCTGTCGAATCAACGACCGCCCGCTGGAACACTTTTAATGATTCAACCTTTCCTGCAAACCACGTCTCCGCATTGTCAATGGACAGCTGCAGAATGTTTTCCACTGCCTCTGTGTATATGCTCTCAACGGGTTTCTTCGTCAGGCTTGTTGTTACAAAGAGAAAAACGGTAAAGAGAATCACTATTACGGCAAAGACAATAATGCCGTACTTTGAAAGTAATGTCTCATTGTGTTTTTTCATTACACACCTCAATTAAAAAATACTACTTTAAATCATAGCACCAAACCCCCATTCTTGCAAGTTATGTGGAAATACTGCGGTAAATTTAAAATATCTCTTGCACATTATATATTTCTCCTGTATAATTATGCATAAATTTTCAAATGATTTCTTTTCAATGCAGGTAAATAGCATGACGTATACAGATACACGCGATAAAAATATAAGGGCAAATTTTAAGACAGCCGTTCTGAGCGGTATGAATCCGGTGACGGGAGGACTGTACATTCCGACTTCGTTTCCAAAGCTTGATGCTTCATACATAAACCGCACGCCAGAACCCTCGTTCCGCGAAATAGCCTTTGAAATGGCAAAACCATACGTGGAAGGAGAAATCCCCGACACAGATTTGGAATCCATCATACAGGACGCCTACCCCTTCATTCCGCAGATTGTGCCGATTGATAAGGTGACGTATGTGCTTGAGCTTTTCCACGGTCCTACCTGTGCATTCAAGGATTTTGGCGCCCGCTTTATGGCACGGGTGATGTCCTACTTCAACAGGGGTGAAAAAGACAATCTGCACATCCTCGTGGCGACTAGCGGAGACACTGGCTCCGCCGTAGGAAGCGCTTTCCTCAATGTACCGGGCATAGATGTCACTATCCTCTATCCTGACGGCAAGATTTCCCCCCTGCAGGAAAAACAGCTTTCCACCTTTACTGGCAATGTGCGTGCGCTCAAAGTAAAGGGAACGTTTGATGACTGCCAGAAACTCGTAAAGACAGCCTTTACCGACAGTGCTTTGCGTGATAAATTCAGGCTTTCTTCAGCGAACTCGATAAACATCTCCCGCCTGCTTCCACAAAGCTTCTATTATATGTATGCATCATTGGTGGTCAAAAACAGAATTCCCCACGACAGCAAGATAGAAGACCCCGCGATTGTGGCGGTGGTGCCGAGCGGCAACTTTGGCAATTTGACGAGCGGGCTCATTGCCTACGAGATGGGGGCACCATTCGCTGGCTTTGTCGCCGCAACGAATGCAAACCACACTATTCCCGACTGGATAGCAAGCGGGGAATACCGGAGCCGTCCCTCCGTGGCAACGCTCAGCAACGCCATGGACGTAGGAGCCCCAAGCAACTATGAACGCATTGCAGCAATGTATTCGCTTGAACAAGTGCGCAAGCTCTTCGCCTCCTACTGGGCGGATGATGCGGGCACATCAGAAGCAATCAGACTTTGCAATGACAGGACTGGCTATATCATAGACCCCCACGGCGCAGTGGCATGGCGGGCATGGGATGACATCCGCCACGGTGCTATGGCGAATGTGATGGAAGGTCATAGCGGAGATATCGCCAAGCCCGGCCTTACTGCCAACGTGCCGCAGTGGGCGCAGAGCGTGGTGGACAAGAAGGCTGTAGGCATCGTGCTTGAAACCGCACATCCGGCAAAATTCGGCTCCATCGTGTATGATGCAATCCGCCGCGAACCGAGTATGCCGCCCAGACTGGAAAAAGTGCTCAGCCTCCCCGACCACGCAATCCCCATGGAGAATGACTACACAAGCTTCAAGGACTGGTTGCTGGCAAACCTATAGCGAGAAAAAATAGATCCAGTTTCAAAAGTCTATGCCTTTTGAAACTGGATTAAGATTTAAAGCAAAACAGTATTATCCAATTCCATTTTTCGTTCTTTCCAATCTGGCATTAATACGGTCATAAATGTATAGAAATCTTTTGAATGATTTGGATAACGGAAGTGGCAGAGCTCATGAATCACTACATATTCAATACATCGTTCGGAAAAATGAATCAGCGTGGAATTGAGACTTACCTGTCCTTTGGAAGGAATACAACTTCCCCAGCGGGATGTCATCGGACGGATTTTCAGAGTCGGATATGGTACTTTGTATTTTTGGAATAATGAATAATTCTTCTCGATAAGTCTGGTGAAAACTTCGATGCACTTTTGTTTAAAGAATTTTTCAGTAAGTCGTTTCTTTAATGCAAAATCATCAGTTTTTTTGCAAAAAAGCTTCAAATATACGCCGTCTTCTTCTATATAATTACAATTTGCCTGTGTGACGCAAAGTCTCAGACCCCTCCCCAAAAGATAAAAACTTTCACCGCTCACATACAGCTTTTCTTTGATTTCCCATTTTCGTTTTTCAGAGAATCGAGAAAGCGCTTTTTGAATAAAAGAGGCTCTTGAAATTACAAAATCATCGATTAACGTTAGGCTTGAACGGACAGGAGTCGAAACTGTTACCGAACCGTCAGGATGAATGCGAAGATTTATGTTTTTTACTTGCTTTCAGTTTAAATAATATGAAATTATTGTGCCGTCATCGCAAGTTACGGTTCGTGTTTCTGTCATTGATGTCTTGGCATTCATCTAAAATCTCCGAAGCGCGACGGTCTTCACATTCTCAATGATTTTATCTACCAGAGAAAACGGAATCTTAAAGCCGCGCGACTTCTCATATTCAAAAAACAAATCGTCGATGTCCTGAGCAATGCGGTTTTGAATCGTCAGATTGTTTTCCCAGCCGACAACCAAGTGCCTTT
>CAKZZK010000162.1 GCA_937885235.1 uncultured Treponema sp. | reverse complement strand
AAAGCAGGTCCACCCGGACGCCGGTATGACGCTGGCCAGCTTAGCTGGTATCCAGTGCTGAATCACCATGACCCAGCTTGGATGCCACCGGCCGCCGGATTTGCAAGGCCGCGCGGCTGAAATCGAAAACGCCCTCCCGTTTGGGAGGGCGAATCGGACAAGGATGGATATAGCAGCAAAAGTATTTCTATCTAAATGTAATCTTTCGATTTTTCAAATGTCGGATTTGTGATAGCATTCATCGGATAGCGAGGTATTTTTGGCGAACCAATGAGTGCTTCGGTAGTCGGCGAACCTGGCGTTGGGCATACTCAAACATTCATCAGTAGTTGGCAATGGTCTTGGGTGACAGTTTTCGGATTTTACAATCAAACCCGAACTCTTGAATGGCTTCTGACATGAACATAGAAAAACCCCACTTTCCGTCCTGTTTTACCAGTGGGAAAGTGGGGTAAATGCTTATCGTACTTGGCAGGTAATTACGTTTCCTTGCCTACGCGTGTTCGACAACATTTTTCGTACCTTGTGGCTGATTTTCCAGCCCATCAAGAACCCGAAAGCCCTTGATTTATAAGGCTTTTTACAGCTCCGCGAAGTACTTGATGGTGCGGACCATCTGGCTGGTGTAGCTGTTCTCGTTGTCGTACCACGACACAACCTGCACTTGGAAGCAGTCATCAGCAATCTTTGACACCATGGTCTGGGTGGCATCGAAGAGAGAGCCAAAGCGCATACCGATAACGTCAGAAGACACAATCTCGTCCTCGTTGTAGCCGAAGGACTCGGTTGCGGCAGCCTTCATTGCGGCGTTGATGCCTTCCTTGGTCACGTCAGCCTTCTTCACCACGGCGGTGAGGATGGTGGTTGAGCCTGTGGGCACCGGCACACGCTGTGCGGAACCGATAAGCTTGCCATTCAGCTCGGGGATAACAAGGCCGATAGCCTTTGCTGCACCTGTTGAGTTAGGCACAATGTTGGCAGCACCGGCGCGTGAACGGCGCAGGTCGCCCTTGCGCTGCGGACCGTCGAGGATCATCTGGTCGCCAGTGTAAGCATGGATGGTGCTCATGATGCCGCTCTGAATGGGAGCGTAGTTGTTGAGAGCCTGAGCCATCGGAGCGAGACAGTTGGTGGTGCAAGAAGCAGCAGAAATGATGGTGTCAGAAGCCTTGAGGGTCTTGTGGTTCACATTGTATACGATTGTGGGCAGGTCGTTGCCAGCAGGAGCGGAGATAACAACCTTGCGTGCGCCTGCATCGATGTGAGCCTGGGCCTTTGCCTTTGAGGTGTAGAAACCGGTGCACTCGAGCACGACGTCCACCTTGAGCTCACCCCAAGGAAGCTCGGCAGCGTTAGCCTTTTTGTAGATGGTGATTTCCTTGCCGTCCACGATGATGGAACCGGGGGTCTTTACGGTCTTGCCGTCAGCCTCAAGCACATCGTCCTTGTAGCTCACTGTGTGCAGTTTCTCGCCAATCTTGCCTGCATAGCCACCCTGAGCGGTATCATATTTAAGCAGGTGGGCAAGCATCTTGGGGCTGGTCAAATCGTTGATTGCGACAACCTCATAGCCCTCAGCTGCAAACATCTGGCGGAAAGCCAGGCGGCCAATACGACCGAAACCATTAATAGCTACTCTTACATTTGCCATAAAAGTCTTTACACTCCTATAATTTAAGAAAATTCTTTATAAACACTTTACTACAATTATATAAAACATTCAATACGTAAAAAAGCCCGCAGGCAAATGTTTCTTACTTTCATCACGGTGGAGCCGGACGAGGTACTGTTACCTTTCTCAGTCTTCCCGCGGATAGCACTCAAATCCGGCGGCACGGAGTTTCTTGCCCATTGAGTTTGTATCGTTCTCATCCACCACAACGACATAGACGGTGCCGCTGGCGCGTTGCTCTGTATTGCTGTACGCGGCAAAGCCCTTTGCCTTGAGGCGCACGATGAGCGCGTCAGCATTTTCTTTTTCGCGGAACAAACCAAGCTGCTGTCTTACTTTTGTGCTTGCTTTCGATGTAACAGATGTGGCAGGTTCAGGCGGGGGCAAGGTGATTTCAGACTTTTTTTCTTTTTCTACTACAGGCGGCAGAGGTTCGGGGCTTTTGTCCTCCCCGCCCACAGCAAGGTTTTTTGCTCGGGGAACAAAATACCAGAACGGCATACCCATCATCTGCATTTTGCCGTCTACGATAAACGATTCAGGACTGGAGGGATAATCCTGCTTAAGCAGAACGGCGTAACTGTCTTCTCCAGTTAGATACCAAAGCGTAAACAGCACGGTGGAACGCACGCTGCTCATGGAAGCATCATCTATGAAGGAACGCAGGTTGGCAACGGCACCCTTAGCATCTTCGTAGTCAGAAGCCTTGCACAGCGAGCTCCATGCACCATAAAGCCGTCGCTGGGCAATAAACTCTTTGTTTTTTGAAGAATTAAGTGAAGATGCATCCAAATAGGTATCCGCGCTCTCGAAATCCCCCGCACCAAGGCTTGCGCGGGCAGCATAAAGGTAAAGCTGGGCGTTGCTTACGCCGGGCATTCCCTTGGCATCTTCCGCGCGTATGCTGGCAGCAGCGGCATAGGTGGTGGCGGCTTCTGCATAGTAGCCAAGCTGTTCCTGCAAGGTACCTGTATAATAGAGAATTGAGCGGCGCTCCTGGTCGGAAGCCGCCAAGGAGATGTGCGTAACAAGATAACGCAGGCTTTCCTGCGCATTTTCTTTAAGCAGCGCATTCGCCCGCAAGGTCATTGCGGACTTTGCTCCCGAATCAGGGGATGCTGCGCAAAGGAGGAGAGATATCCATAGCATCAGAAAAATGAATACAAGCCTCTTTTTCATGAATCTGCCAACTTCATTGTCGGCAGATTGCTATTCGCTCTTTGTATCTTTTTTTTCTTCTTCCGCAGCGAAGGGCGACTCCGCCATAAACAGCTTGTCCTCGCTTTCCGGCACGGGAACCGGCTCTGCCACCTCCACCGCAGGTTCCGGCAGCGGCACAGCAGGCTCTGCTTCCACAGCAACGGCGGACTCAGCAGGGCTTGAAGCAGGAGCAGCTGCGGAAGCCTTGGCCGCCTTTTTCTTGTTCTTCTTTTCCATCTTGGCAGCCCGCTTTTCTTCCCGCTGCACCTCGCGCAGCTTGATTTTTTCTGCCCGGGTAAGCCTCCGCCCCATGGTGAACGGCAGGGTGATGATGACGCCCGCCATCAGGGAGATGATTATCGTGAATGCAACAGGCACATCGCTGAACGTGTTGAAGAGCCACACATCGCACTTGTTATTCAGGTTAAATCCAGTAAACACAGCAGCAAGCGCTGCCACTATCAGTGTACCAATTAATCGTATAGGCATGATATCAGTATAGCATAGAACAAAGAAAAAGTAAAAGAAAAAAGCCGCAGAATCTGCGGCTTTCGTTTTCTGGGCCATCTAGGACTTGAACCTAGGACCAAGGGATTATGAGTCCCCTGCTCTAACCGACTGAGCTAATGGCCCGAAACACCAATACTATAGCACATTTTGCGCCTGATGGTCAATCGGCAAAGCGGTCTAAACTGAAAGAAAATGCAATTTATTTCAGTTTCTTTTTTGGCAAAACTCCTGTATAATAGTGGCTATGGCGCAAGCAGAAGAAATTTTGAATTTTTCAGCAGTTGAAGAGCAGTTTGATATGGATGCCTTGGACAACTGGACTACGACCATCGGTCTTGTGCAGTCCGTCGTTGCCTTTATTGAAAAAACACTGCCGCAAGCCTCTGCGCACGTCTTCTATCATACGGGGGAGCTGCACGAATACCGCGAGATAGACCGCGAGGGCATCACTTCCATCCCCGATGATTCCCTCTTCATCGGCTGCCTGTCCATGGTGAGCGAGCCCATCACCGTGGAAAAGATGTTTTCCGACTTTCATATTGATGATCCCATGACCGCCGAGGTGTTTGAATCCGTGTACGGAGGGCGCTATATAGTGCCTGTGGTCCATGGTTTTGAGCTGCTTGCCTTCCTGCTCGTCTGTACGCGGGACGTAACGGCACCTTTCAGCCTGAGTGCGGAGAATATCACCTTCCTTGCAAAGCTTGCCTCGCGCCTGCAGGTGAGCCTGTATGCGGCGACCATTGCAGGCAAAAGGCAGCGGGAGCTGCTACAGATGGCACGCTTTCCGCTCATACTGCAAAAGCATGAGTCGGTAAGCGAGGTATATGCCAAAATCCTTGATGACCTGCAGCAGCAGCTTCACTTTGACAAGGGGGTTGCCTATGCCTATCATGAGGCAACCTTCGTGCTGCGTCCCTGCGCCCTGTACGGCATTGCGGAGGAACCGCCATCTCTCAGGCCCGGACAGGGGATTTCAGGGCAGGTCTTCGAGCGGAATATGCCTATTTTTGTGCCGAGCAGGCTTTCCCATCCCGCTTATTCCATCATGCCTGACGAAAGCTTCATCGACGGCTCCTTTGTCTGCGTGCCCTTTGGCAACGACAAGATGAAGATGGGAGTCATCACGCTAGTCAGGAAAGAGGGCAGCAAGGAGTCTTTCAGCGTGGAGCACCAGTATATGCTGGAAGTTGCTACAGCGTTCATTGCGAGTGAAATCACGAACCGGCTGCTCTTTGACAGGCTGGAGGAAAGCAACCGCAAGGTGGTAAGCTCGCTGACCGGCGCTCTGGAGGCGAAAGATAAATATACGGAAGGGCATTCCGAGCGGGTCGCAGAGTATTCTGTGGCCATTGCCCGCAGGCTTGGCTATTCCGAAAAGCGCATGGCGCAGCTGCGCTACGGGGCTATGCTGCACGACATCGGAAAGATTGGCATTTCCGACAACATTGTCAACAAGCCCGGCAGACTCACCGATGCCGAGTATTCAACCATAAAGTCCCATGCGGAAATCGGCTATAAAATCCTCGACAACAATTCGCTTTTTGACGATGTGAAGAACTACGTTCGCTATCACCACGAGAAGATGGACGGCTCCGGCTATTACGGCAAGCGTCTTGGGGAGTACCCTGAGGAATCCATGATCATCAGCTGTGCCGACATCTATGATGCCCTTACCACCGACCGCCCTTACCGCAAGGCGCTTGAAGCGGATGTCGCCTTTGCCGAAATGCAAAAGCAGGTTGGCGTGCATTTTACACAGAGCATATACGATGCGCTTGTGGCATATATCGCATCTAAAACTGGCAATGCGGAATAGGTTTGTGTCGCGGCATTCGTTTTCCTTGCGAGGCAAGCTGTTGTTTTCTTGCATCAGCTGCCTTTCGCTTGCTCTGGTGGTACAGATGTTGTGGTTTCGGGCATCGTCATCGCGCATCATCATGCAGCAAACGCAGGAATTCAGCCTGGCCGCACTTAAAAACCTGCAAGATGACATATATGAGTTCTGCCGCTCGGTGCAGGGGGATTTAATCAAGATATATCTGCAAAAAGACTTGCTCAACGATATGGCGTTTGTTTCTGATGCGGCCAAACTGAGGCAGGCCTATGGTGCAGTAGCGTATGACATGGTGTTGTCCCAGTTTGATACAGGTCAGCCGGTGGTCGCATTGTATTTGTACCGATTGTTATCAGAGGGACGACAAGAATTGCTGAGTTCATATCATCATGCCAAGACCCCAGTCTACTCATATCCAGATGATGTCTTTTCTGGTGAGATGGCAAATAACACGGAGGTCATATTCCGCTATATTGCCTCTCCTGAACGCACCATGTTGGTGACAAGCTATTTCAACACAAAACGGCACACTGACATCATCCGTTTTGTACTCAAGCTTTACCGCAATGTGTCTGAACAGGTAGGTTTTCTTGTTTGCGATGTTGATTCAAAGGCGTTGGAGCATATTGTAGAGAAAGAACTTCATTCAGAGGGAGAGCTTATCTGGCTACAACCGACCGGGGACAGGGCTGCGTTTATGCGTGGGGATGTTGGGCTACCCCTGCGGCGCACTGCCGAGCAGCTTATGCAGCAACTGGAACAAGGGGCTGCGGCAGAGGATTGGGAAGGAAATTTAAGCAATGCTATGCTTTTTATCGGTGAAAACAGAAAGTATAATTTCACCGCTTACAGCCTCATTGTCTTGTCCGCTCTCAGAAAAAATGAACGCGATTTAACAAAGAATGTTGTAGTCTCCTTCATTTTTCTTGCTCTCATCTTTTCTTTGTGTTTTTTACTTATCTCTCGCAGCTTTACCTACCCTTTGATCTATATGGTGTCTACCATGCAGCGTATTCGGAATGGAGAGCCGGAATTGCGCCTCAAGCAAATGAAGCAGGACGAAATAGGCGTGCTTGCCAGTGAGTTTAACGAAATGATGGATCGAATTGAAATGTTGGTGGCGCAACAATATCAAGCGATACTTCTAGCAAATGAGTCGCGCTATAAAGCACTGCAAGCCCAAGTGAATCCACATTTTCTTTATAATACACTTGAGACCATGGGAGGCATTGCGGCAAGCAAAGACTGTCAAGAAGTGGGGCTTCTGTGCCGGTCGTTATCGAAGATATTCCGTTATTCACTCGATATGTCCTCCCAGTTTTCCACTATAAGGGAAGAAGTCATACACCTGAAAAACTATCTCTATGTGATGAACGCAAGAATGCAGAATACTATTTCTTTGGAAATTGCTATAGATGGTTCTCTTCTTGAGGTGGCAGTCCCTCGTCTGATACTGCAACCTGTAGTAGAAAACTGCATAAAGCACGGTTTCCGCAACCGTCATGGACAGAAACTTATCGATATATATGCTTCAGTTCAGGGAAGGGATATGAGCATCTTTGTAAAAGATAACGGGGAGGGCTTTGATGCTAAAGGGCTAAACGCATGCTTGCAGGCAGGGGGAACGGATGCGCTTTGTTGTAAGGACTCCATTGGGTTGATGAATATACAGGGGAGAATGCGGATGTTGTACGGTGCCCCCTATGGATTGTCTATACAAAGCGGACCTGAAGGAACCTGCGTAATCATCCTGCTTCCCTTGCGTCAGGAGGAAAATCGCCATGTCTGAACCAGAAACAAAGCAAAAGCTGCGCGTACTCGTGGCAGAAGACGAATACTGGGCGCGGATAAATATATGTTCACTCATCACTTCTTTTGGAGACAAGTATGCTGTTTTGGAAGCCGCTGTTGATGGTAAGGATGCCTTGGAGAAGTTAGCGGCGTCACAGGCTGATATATTGATTACCGATATCACCATGCCCGTGATGGATGGCACGCAACTGACGGCAGAGGTTTCAAGGCTATATCCAGAACTTGCCATCATTGTGGTGAGCGGTTACAATGATTTTTCTTATGTGCGCAGCACATTGCTGAACGGTGCTATAGACTACTTGTTAAAACCTGTATCGCCGGAGGAATTACAGGCTGTATTAGAAAAGGCTGCTGGCAAGCGGGCTGATCTGCATACCACCCGCCAGAAACTGAACGCTGCTGCTTCTGCTGAGTACGATATGCGTATGAGTGCTTTGCTTTCTCCTGCAGAGGGAGGGCAGCCGATGCTTACAGAAAAAGAAATTGAATATGAACTGTCGTATCCTGGATTCACGCCGGTACTTATTTATCTGCGAGGACGGGTTGCGCCTTCTGCTGTTTTGCCGCTAAAGGAAACAATACATGCTGCCTGCAATGATGGTACCATGCTGGTATTCCATCATGTATATCATCCGTCGGAATTCATTCTGCTTACGCAACTGACAGCAGGGGAGCTTGACGGTGCTTGCCGTACCCTGCTTTCCGTCCTGCACGCGAAAACTGACTTATGCCTTACCATTGTGATTGGTGCGTATTGCTACTCTTTTTCCAAGTTAAAGCTTGCCTATGATGGTATGCAGGAAGAGAGGATGTACCGTCCTTATAATATGCGCAGCCTGGTTCTCCACGTCGGAGCCGAGGCAAGACGACCTGCCATTGTTCAGCGAATTTCCCTCGACCAACGTAAACAGCTGCTTTTTGCCTGTTCAACGGGGAACAGGGAGCTTTTCTTCCATGTGCTTTATGGAGACTGCAAACTAAAGGACTGTCAGAAGTCCGGATGGTTGCTTATCGAGGTCCGACGTACAGTGGATGAAGCTGTTTCATGTATGAGGACTTATGCGGATGAACGAAACGCGGCTCAGGCTCAGCAGGATTTTGACAATCTTTATGAACTGCTGCTGCTTGCAATAGAAGGGGAACGGCTTCCAGACTTATGCTCTTTGCTTGAACAGCTTGCAGATGAAACTTTCGGCTCTTCAAGCTTGCTTAAACAAAGCCAGTCCATGCAGCACATTATCGTACAGGTGCAGCAGTTTATAGCAAAAGAATATGCAGAGGATATTTCTCTGTCCGCGTTTGCCTCTCGCTATGCGGTTGATGGTTCTTATTTGTCCCGTGCATTTAAAGAGGCTGTTGGGCAGAACCTTATGTATTACATAGCTCACGTTCGCATACAGCATGCCGTGGAACTCATGCGGCGGCGGGATCTGACTATCGTAGAGGTATCACAGCTTGTGGGCTATGATGATTATGCTTATTTTAACCGTGTATTCAAAAAGATTACGGGGCAAAGCCCTCGTGCCTACCGACAGTCATTGCTTGCCGATAGGGAACATGCTGAAAACGGAGGTGTGCCGTGACTGTGCGGCTTGCTGTTTTTTCGCTTTTTTTAGGGCTTTTTACCTCGTGCTCTGTCCCGCGCAAAAGTAATATCGTCAGACTACAGCCTGATGACAGGAAAACTCGTCTCTCTATAGTTGCGGGACTTTCCACCACCGATGCGGGAGTGGAAGAGATGGTGAACAGCATTGTGTCGGAGTGTTTCCCCGATGTGGAGCTGGAATGGGAGACTGCGGACTGGGGTACAGGTTTTGCTCCCCTGTTGCAATCCCACCTTTCTGCCGGCGAAGTGCCCGATATCATCATTGGCAAAGCTCAGGATGTAGCTGTATATGCAGCCACGGGGTGCCTGGCACCAATTCCAACAGCTGTAGTTGAACAGATAAAGCCGGAAGTGCTGGCATCGGTGTCAATAGACGGGCTTGTGTATGGCGCGGTGTTAAACGTGATGTATCAGGGGGTGCTGTATAATAAGAATATTTTTTACCGCTATGGACTGGAAGTTCCTCGGACAATCGCGGAGCTAGAGGAAATCGTACGGATTTTAGAGCAGGTAGGAATAACACCATTCGCTTCCCACTTTCAGGAAAACTGGTATACCGCCAATATCCTTATGCAGTTTGCGCTTAATGACGTATTTCTCTCTCAGCCTGACTGGGGAAAGCGATTTTCCCAGGGAGAAGTGTCATACACAGCTTCCTCAGAAATGCAGCAATGTCTGCAAAATGCGGCGTATATATACACACATTCATTTTCAGATTCCTTTGTGCTTACCCAGAGGGAAAGTGATCACCGCTTTATCGCAGAAAAAGCAGCCATGTATCTTACAGGTTCATGGACTATGCAGGAAATTTCTTCTGTGGCACCATATATGGAAATAGGTCTCTTTCCCTACCCTAATCGAGAAGGAAATGCACGGCTTATCTTTGAGCCGAATCTTACTCTGATGAAAAGCTCTCTGTCGCAACATGGCGATATTATTGATGATTTATTCACAGTGCTGTTTGGCAACCAGAGCTTTGCAGAGACGATATATGCCTTTACGCAGACGGCATCTGTGCTCAAAGCAGTGCCCGCCAAGTACCCTGCCATCATAAGCAGCGATATTCACCGCTATATGGAAGATGGCATGATTTTGAGCGCTGCCCGCGGCAACAGTCAGCTTGTATGGGCAGTGCAGGATGAAGTTGCAAGGCATACCGTGCTCTGGTTACAGGGCAAGGAGGACTTTGCACAACTGCTTTTGTCCTGCGATGACGCACGCCAGTATAGCAATTAAATCCATATAAATTTCACAATATCGTCCTATTTTTATTCCGCAAACGGGTGGACAATAGACTTATCCACAGAAATAAATAGACCTGCTATGAAATGTCAATTAGGTAATTGAGATTTCATAGCTTTTTCAG
>CAKZZK010000161.1 GCA_937885235.1 uncultured Treponema sp. | reverse complement strand
GGAGTGTCAGTATGGTGGGAACAAACACCAGCAGGTTCTTTATCCAGTGGTGCACCCGAAGAAATTTCAACATGGCAAGAAGCATCTTCGTCAGTCCTTCAGGAAGTTCGCCTCAAAGCCTTCCTGCGCAATTCCCGTCTCTTCCCAAATGCCGGACATATCGCCACTCAAATCGGAATCTACGTGAATTATCTGCTCGCTGTTCATCGGGAACGGGATATTCAGGGACTCGATGAGCTTCGTGCAGAGCCAGAACGGAAATGCCGGCAAATGCAGCAGCCTGAACCGCAGCCCCCTGAGCGCGCCTATCTTCCGGCACAGCTCGTTATATTCCATAGGCTCAGGCCCGTACAGCCCAATAATCCGCCCCGTAGTCCCGCGGAGGATGTACCATGCCATAAATTTCGCGCATTCGTCTACAAACACCGGCTGCTCAAGCTTCTTCCCGTTCCCAAATACGGGCACAACGCCGTACTTCCTGCCGAAGGCCTCTATCACCCCCAGCCCGTTTTTCACCCCGTGCCCGAAGATGAGCGCGGGACGGAATATCAGGTATTCGAGCCCGCTCTCCCTGACGGCTGCCTCGGCGCGCTCCTTGCTTTTCGCGTAAGCCCCCTTTGTCTTCAGGCCTACGTTGACCGAACTTGTCAGCACTATCCGCCTTATGTTATTCCTCCTGCAGAATACTATGGCATTATCAGTACCTACAGCATTGACAGCATTGACAGCATATTTTATGCCATTTATGATGCCGGAAACGACCACACAGACATCCACCGGAACATCCAGCGAAAGCTCATGCACGGTCCGCACGTCCCCGGATATCTGGGTGATTTTCCCGGAGCTGACGGAGACAGGCGTATTATGGCAGAGGCAGATTATTTTTTCCACCACGGGATCCCGTTCAAGCTCACGGAGAAGGTATGTCCCAAGGAAGCCGGTTCCGCCGATAAGGAATACATTCATATCCGCCGCCTAGAAAAAGTTCCCGTACCGGCGCATCTGCCGTATGACCTTCACAAAGTTAAGCAGCACCAGCCACTTCTTCCGCCACAGGAAGCCTATCTCGCGCGCATCGTTATAGAAGCAGGGCGTTTCGCAGTTGCACTTGTCAAGCATTGCCTGATACTTCTTCTTTGCCGCTCCGAACCGCTCCAGCTCAACGGGTTCATTCGGAAATTCGATACACGGTGCCACCTGCCCCGTCTCCTTCATCAGAAAGGAGTAGTTCAGCGCGTCGCAGCGAGGCATTTTCTTTCCCTTTATATAGTTGATGTGCTCCTTATAGATGAGCGAGGCAAAAAAGTTCTCCTTCTTTGCCCGTGAGAGCATATAGTCGAACACGCCCAGTATGTCCCCCTGCTCATATGCAAGCTTCTCGTCCTTCTTGCCTGCCGTCCCGGAGACTACTATGTAGGGACGCACCGCATACATGAAGCCGTTCTCATACGCATAGTTCATCATATCCATTACGTCATCGAACTCAGTCATCTTCGTCACGGTCGTGGTTATGGACCAGTTCCCCTTATGCTTCCCCTTGAGGTGGGATATCTTTGCAATGTTCTCCTTTACCATCCGCAGGGTGTCCACGCCGCGCAGCACCGCGTAACGTTCCGGTATGAGCGAGTCTATGCTTATGGCAAGGTTGCACGGCCGGGCGGCTATCTTTTCCGCCAGCTCCGGCGTCAGCAGGATGCCGTTCGTTATGACCGTGGGACGTATCCCGTGCGAAATGAAGGTGTCGATTATCCCGACTATGTCCCTGCGCACCAGCGGGTCGCCGCCTTGCAGGAATACATACCCCGCGCCGAATTTCTCCAGCGCGGCGGCACGCTCCTCTATCTGCGCAAGGCTCATATCCTCGGATTTCGTCTTCCAAATGTTGCACATCGGGCACCGCTGGTTGCACAGCTTCGTCACGTCGAATATCGTCAGTATCGGCCGCTTCATGACCAGATTCCGCACTACGCGGAACTTCTGGGTGAGTAATTTGTTCATAATTACACCTGTACGACTTTATAATAATTATTCTTCTTAGAATCAATCATAACATACAGGGCCTCCGCATTTAAAGTACCTTTAAAATGTATAGTATTTAAAATTTAAGAAACAAAGTAAGATTCTTTCAGGTGGAAAAAATGACACTAAAAGAATCTCTTGAAACAATAGACGACACTCGGATTGACAGGTGCAAGAAGCACAGTCTGGTCGATATGTTATAACATAACGATAAGAAGTGCCACGATAAAAATGTACAAAAAGAGATTGCCCGTTTAACAAAGTAGACCGGTTTGATTCACTCGTCCCCACAAGCATACGGGCAATCTTTCTTCCCTCATTGATGCTGTCATTTATCACGACCGGAGGCCGATGCGTCCCCTCATAAATCATACGGAAAAGTGTCTCGAGACGGTCAATTCTGTGACAGGTTTCCGTCACAGAATTTCCGCAATCAACACTATTCTTTATCTGGGAAAACACCACCCTAGCATCGGTTAGCAATTTAGGTGTATTGCCTAAAAACCATTTCCTCAGGACTTCTTTTAGCTTCTCTGCCTCCGGCTCGCACATTTTACAAACCCTCTATTAGCGCCGCAACATCTTGCTCTGCCAGACAGTCCGCTTCTACATCATGTTTGATGGCATTCGGCTTTGCGAACACTTCCATCTCATAAACTAGCTCCTTCCTGCGCTTTGCAATACACTCCTCTTTTACACCAAAAAGCCCGGCAAGCTCTTCATTTGATTTATCAAAAAGAGTACAGAACAAATCAGAAGGAACAAGCAGAGAGGCAGCGAAATAATCTATCGTCTCTTCATAAAAGTCCTTAGCAAGCTGAGTTGAATCTCTGTTTGGGCTTGAAAATTCCCCTCCTAAAACCTGCGTATTATCAAAATTTCGGGCCACATCTTTCAATTCCCGGTTTGTAAAACTGTATGATATCTTCAAACCTGAGCTTTCGTCAGAGCGAACTGTCACTTCCAGAGTATCCTTAGCAATAATATGTGCGATTTCATGAGCAATACTGAAACGCTGCTGACTTTTATCATCCTTTGGATTAAGTTTGATAGTGTCAACATCCAAACGAGCGTGAACATCACCTATGGAAGCATCATAAATTACTTTCAGTCCCATTTCAGAGGCAATCTTTTCAATATCAACAAACGGTGCTTCTGGTGAAAGCAAAAAACCTGCTGACAACTTCTTTGCCTCCTCAAAAGCTCCTCGGATGATATCGTCTTTCATGTAATAATTCATTATTTTCATACAAAACCTCCGAGTATAAGAGTTAATCAAAATTTATTATAGCACATTTATCTTTCTATGGGAATACCCGTAACCTGAGTTACACCTTTATCTTTTTGTGTAACACCAATCATTCTGTCTGAGGATTCAAACATTGGTTTTCTCAATGATACAACGATAAATTGCGTATTCTTAGCTTGATATTTAATCATTTCTGACAGTTTTTCAATATTAATACCGTCAAGGTGCATATCAACCTCGTCAAATGCATAAAACGGCGCCGGCATATGTCTTTGGATTGCAAGCACAAACGCAATAGCGGTCAAAGATTTTTCACCCCCGGAAAGTCCTTCAAGACGTTGTTTTCTTTTATCTCTCGGTTGTGCCTCGATTGTCAGGCCGCCTGATAGCGGATCTTCTTCGTTTTCAAGGATAAGTGTCCCCTCACCATCTGAGAGTTTGTGAAAAATATCCTTGAAATTAGTATTAATATCGTTATATGTTGTCAGGAAGGTTTCTTTTTTAAGTTGTTC
>CAKZZK010000160.1 GCA_937885235.1 uncultured Treponema sp. | reverse complement strand
GGGGTATGTGTCGATCAATCCGTTCGGGCAAATCGCCTTGCCCTGGCACGCCGTTACGGTCCTCACACGTGGTCCGCATACACCCGTCGGCACGCCGCCCGCAAGCAGTTCCGCTTTTACTGTGTCCACATCTTCGATATCGATGAATGGAATTTCGATGCCTTGCCGTGAAGTCATGTGGATGTAACCGTGGCCATACTTTTTTGCGACTGCAGTAATCGTTGCAATCTGCTCTACTGTCATATTGCCGCCGATGGTCATCACCCTAAGCGAGTATTTTCCTTGTTGCACCTGCGGCATAAGCCCGCCCGCTTTGAGCGCAGCCTTGTCTACCGTTGTTGCCATAGGATGCCTCCTAAAGTAAAGGATTATTCTGTTTTCCTATCATATAAATAGGATATTTCTTTGTCAATAGCCTTTCAGCTTCTGATTTTGCATTCAATGTTTCCTATGATTATAAAACCAGACTATATTTGTACAAACAGCCGTCGCCCTGCGTTTTCTGCAAGCCCACACCCATAACGTTTCGTATTGTATTGCGGTCTGAGAGCACATCTGCGCTTGTGCCGCTAGCGACAATCTTGCCGGAATGAATAAGGCGTACTTCATCGCATTCGCTAAAGCTTTGGGGCAAATCGTGGCTTGTGAGGATAATCCCTCGTCCCTCATGCGACAATTGCTTTAAGACAGCAAGCATTTCTACTTGATGTTTGATATCCATATAAGTGGTCGGTTCGTCAAGTAGTATCATCTTCGTGTCTTGTGCGATGATCATTGCAAGATACGCCCGCTGCTGCTCGCCGCCGCTGAGGGCGCTTACGCTTTTATCGCGCTTATCCCACATATCCGTGAGGCGTAACGCATTCTCGACAAGCTCTTTGTCCCTTTTACCGAGCACTTTTGAAAAGCCGAGATACGGAAAACGTCCGTGGCTGACAAGCGTGAATACATCGAGAAGATTCACTTGATTGAGTTGCGGGAGGTAGGCGATTTTCCGCGCTCGTTCTTTATACGAAAGCGCATGCAGGTCTTTGCCGTCGAGCTGCACGGTGCCCTCGTATAGATGCATCCCCAAAATTGCTTTTAGCAGCGTTGATTTTCCGCTGCCGTTCAGCCCGACGATTGCCGTCATTTTGCCGCTGTCAAATGCAAGGGAGTCGATGTCAAGCATTATCTTTCCAGAGTAGCCGGCTTTGAGATGTTCAATGCGGATCATACAGAGAGCCTCTTGCGTCGGGAAACAAGCATCCAGATAAAAAACGGCGAACCCATGCATGAGAGAAACAGTCCGACGGGAAGCTCATAGGGAAAAAAGAGCGTGCGGGAAAGCACATCGCAGAGTAGCAGAAAATCTGCACCGAGAATGACGCAGAGGATAATGCTTTGTCTCGTATTCTGCTTCCCGCCCAGCCGCACGAGGTTTGGTACGAGTAATCCTACGAAGCCCAGAAGTCCGCAGACGCTCACTGCCGTGCCTGCAAGCACCGCCGCCGTCGCGATTGCGGCGAGACGGCAAGCGCGCACGTTGAGCCCCAGCCCGAAAGCCGCCTCATCTCCGAGCGCAAAAAGGTCTATCCCCCCTGCAAGCAAAAGCGCAGCGACAAGCGAAAGCGCGATTATCGGTGCGGCGATTCGCACTGACGCAATACTTAGGTTCTGAAACCCGCCAAGGCTGAATGCGATTTTGTCTGAAATGATTTCGGGATATGCGGTGATCAAAATATCTATGCCTGCTGTCAGCAGCGAAGAAACCGCCATGCCAGAAAGCACAAGCGATGTCTTGCTGATTCCTGCGCGCTCGCTGATAAGATATACGATGAATACTGCTAAAAGCGCACCGGAGAATGCCCCTGCTGCACGTATAAGCGTGGCATACGGAAAAGCGAGCGAAGCGAGGAGCGCGAAAAAGCCTGCGCCTGCATTCACTCCGATAATGCCGGGACTTGCAAGCGCATTGTTCAGGCTCAGCTGCAGGAGCAAGCCAGACACAGAAAGGGACGCGCCGCAAAGAGTTGCTCCTGTTGCGCGAGGAAGCCGCAGATGCAGCAGGATCGTCGCGCTGCTGCCGCCGTTCCCGCTGCCTGAAAGCAGCGAAACTGCCGCAGAGATGCCGTCTATAAAGGAAAGGCTTCTCGTTCCTGCAAAGGCGGCAAAACTGAATAAGAGCACAAAAAAGAATCCTCCCGTCGCAGCGAGAACAGAAAAGCGCAGAGAAAGACGATTTTGCGCCATCAAAGTACATCCCGCACATACTGATACGCTTTTGCCCAAGAAGCGTTAGGTTTATAGTTAAAAAGCTCTTTCGGCAGCATGATGACGTGTCCATTTTTTGCTGCGCTGAGCGATTTCCACGCGGGGTGACTTGAATACGCTTTGCGGAATGCTTCTTCAGCGCGTTTCTGGTCGCCTTGAGCCACCACGAAAATATAATCGGGGTCTTCGAGCACGATAGCTTCCACGCTTAATTCATCTAGTGCGCTGTCGTCTGATACAATCGAACGCAGTCCTAAATTCTGAAAGATCTCATTACCGAAATGATCTTTGAGCACCTTGTTTTTTACCGAACTCGTGCGAAGAAAAAGATATGTCGCCTGCGTTCCTCTCGTCCTCTTTTTTGCGTCCGCACAGAGAGAAACAATCTCGCGTTTGACGGAAAGCACATTCTTTTCAAATAGATCCGCTCTGCCTGTTTCTTTGGTAAAATTGCGCATAATTCTCTCGTAATCAGCAAAGTTCTTGACATCCACAATGTAGGTTCGGATGCCGAGTGCGCGGCAATTTTCCGTGAGCTTTTTGTGGAGCGGAATATCTTTCGTCAAGATGACGAGGCTCGGATTAAGAGACACAACAGCCTCCATGCTTGTCGTTGTGAGCGTGCCCACACTGACCGCACTGCCGATGCCTTCGAGGTCGAGCGCATCTGTTGTCGTCCCTACAAGGCTGCCACCGCTCAAAAGCCACATCTCAGCCACCGACTTTGAGAGCGCAACAACATTTGCAGGCTTTTTCGTTTTTATCTTTTCGGCCGCGCACGTTATAGAAGCGGCAAAAACAAAGATAGCGTATATTAATAGCTTGTTTCTGTTTGTGCTAAAAATCATCATGCGATACTATGTTGTATTTTTCCTATAAAGTCAATAGGAATTGATGACTATTTTTCTCATAGAGGGTATGGGGTGAATTGCGTTTGCCTTTTTCCCCTGCGTGAAGTATAATGATAGTATGACTAGTGAAAACAACGCAACGGGGCTTCCCGCGCGGGAAGAGCTGCCGGGCAAGCTGTATATCATTCCGATAGGTGGACGCCCTATTTTTCCGGGCATCTTTACCCCCCTCATGATCAATAACTCTGATGACACGAAGATTATAGAAGAAGCATACAGCGGTGACGGCTATATCGGCATCGTTATGCTCAAGAACGAGGTTGAACACCCCACTATGGCGGATATACACGACATTGGCACTGTTGCCCGCATCATCAAGAAGATAAACCTTCCCGACGGCGGAGTGAATGCCTTTGTCTCTACCATAGAACGCTTCAAGATACGCAAATCCCTCAGCCCCGCAAATCCCATGGTGGCAGCAGTGGAGTATCTGGAGGATATCGAGGACGACCAGTTTGAAATCAAAGCGCTCACCCGTGCCATCGTGAGCGAGATGAAGGAAATCAGCGAGAATAACCCCATGTTCACCGAAGAAATGCGGCTGAACATGGTGAACATAGACCATCCCGGCAAGATTGCGGATTTTGTTGCCTCTATCCTGAATATCGAAAAAGAGGAGCAGCAGCAGGTGCTTGCCACGCTCAATGTGCGCGAACGCATGAACCAGGTGCTTGTCTATATCAAGAAGGAGGAGGAAATCCTCCGCGTGCAGAAGAAGATCCAGAGCGAGATTAACGACAGGGTTGAAAAAAACCAGCGCGACTATTTCCTGCGCGAAGAGCTGAAAAGCATTCAGGAGGAGCTGGGCATCGCAAGCGATTCCAAGTCTAGCGACTACCAGAAATTCAAGGCAAAGATAGATTCCTTCCATTTTACAGGCGAGATAAAAGAGGTGACGGACAGCGAGCTGGAGAAGTTCCAGCTTACGGAGTCCCATGACCCCGACTATATGTCCAGCCGCAACTTCCTTGACCTTGTCTGCAATCTGCCGTGGAACGACAAGCCTGTGGAAAACTTCAACCTCGCAGAGGCGCGGAAAGTCCTTGAAGACGACCACTACGGGCTTGAAGACGTGAAAAAGCGCATTTTGGAGTATCTTTCTGTACGCAAGCTCAAGCATGACGGGAAGGGCGGGGTGCTCATCCTCGTGGGACCGCCGGGCGTGGGAAAGACGAGCATTGGTCATTCCATTGCCCATGCCATGCATCGGCCATTTTTCCGTTTCAGTGTGGGCGGCGAGCATGACGAGGCAAAGATAAAGGGTTTTCGCCGTACCTACATCGCATCAATGCCGGGGCAGATAATCACCGGCTTGAAGATCACCAAGACAAAGTCCCCTGTCTTTATGATAGACGAGGTGGACAAGATGAACGCGAGCGCGCAAGGAGACCCATCTGCCGCGCTCTTAGAGGTGCTTGACCCGGAACAAAACAGCAATTTCCGCGACACCTATCTTGACCTGCCCTTTGACCTGAGCAATGTCTTCTTTATCCTCACGGCAAACACGCTCGACACCATCCCTCAGCCCCTGTTGGACAGGGCAGAGGTGATTGAGATTTCTGGCTACATCGAGCAGGAGAAGATAGAGATAGCGAAACGGCATCTTGTTCCCAAAAATCTGGAGAAAAACGGCTTGAAGAAGACGCAAGTGAAGTATACAAAGGCTGCGCTGAGCCTCATCGCTACCGAGTACGCGCGAGAGGCGGGGGTGAGGAACTACGAAAAGTGTATTGACAAGATAAACCGCAAGCTGATTTTTGAGCGCGTGGAAGAATTTGAATCGAAGAACCCGCCTGTTTCCCTGCCGAGCGTTGAAGAATTCCGCGAAGACGAAAAGAAAAAGCTTGAAGCTTCCCGCGGAAAGAAGAAGAAAGCGGAGCTGACGGAGGAACAGGCAAAAGAGCAGGCCTCCAATGACGAGAAAATCCTGAGGGAAAAGGAAGAAGAATTCCTTGCCATGCGGGAAAAGCGCTTTCAGGAGGAGGCTGCAAAGATACGGGCGGCGTTTGGCAGCAAGGCGTATACCATTGATGTCCCCGAGGTGCGAAAGTATCTGGGCAAGGCTGTCTTTGATGAGAGCCAGATAAAGGTTGCGGGTGTGCCGGGAACGGCGATTGGGCTTGCATGGACGAGCATGGGCGGCGATACGCTGCTCATTGAGAGCCTTGCCTTTTCATCGAGCAAGGGCGGGCTGCAGCTTACGGGCAAGCTTGGCGATGTGATGAAGGAGAGCGCCCAGATTGCCATGACATGGGCAAAGCAGAACGCCATTGACAAGGGCTTTAAAGATGCGGAATGGTTTGAGAAAAATACCATCCACCTGCACATTCCAGAAGGTGCGACGCCGAAGGACGGACCTTCTGCGGGCATTACGATGGCGACTGCGTTTATGTCGCTCCTTCGCGGCAAGAAGATAAAGCCAAATCTTGCTATGACGGGCGAGCTGAGCTTGACGGGGCAGGTGCTGCCCATAGGCGGGCTTCGCGAAAAGACTGTCGCTGCCAAGCGCAATAAAATAAAGACCATACTCATCCCTCAGGCGAACCTCCGCGACCTTGAGGAAATTCCCGAACGCGTGAAGGAAGGCATTACCTTCGTCCCCGTGAGCCACGTGAACGAGGTAATGGAACGGGTTTTCTAATCACGTTTAGGACAGGTTTTTATGGATAGAGATACGAGAAAATTAGACAAGTGGGCGCAGCTCTTGCTGGATACAAGCAAGAGGAACAATCTGATCAATTTCAAGGATTCAAAGACATCTTCACTGGAAATCGTCAGTCCGGAAGCGCCTCTGCTTTTTGGCAAATGCGACGGCATGGCATCCTTTGAGGTAGTGGGACCGAAAATTACCGAAGAAAAAAGTCTGGATGATCCCCGCCTTTCGTCGTCAGTTTCCCAGTATCTGGCAAAAGAGGAATACCTGTCGCGTTATGCAAGTCTGGTAAAGAAGCCAAACCAAGTCTTGGTTTATGGCAAGGTCAGCGAGCCTGTCGCCGTCATGAAGGTGCTTGACAAAAAGGCTCGCAGCGCGCTTGATGAAACGGGCGTCAATGTAACGTATCTTGCTTTTGGCTTTGTCCGCTGGCGGGAGCAGAAGGAAAACTCCCCGTATTTCCTTGCCCCGCTTTTGCTTGTGCCTGTCTCTTTGGAAAACAAATCCGCCACGAGCCCCTATCAGATAAAGCTTACGGGCGACGACATAGTGATAAATCCCACGCTGAACTATATACTGCAAGCGGAATACAATATCTCCCTACCTGAGTATGGCGATGGTGAAAGCCTTGCCTCCTATCTGGAAAAAGTGACAGCCCTCGTCCTGCCGCTTGACTGGACGGTGCTTGCCGAATGCAAGCTCGGTATATTTTCCTTCTTGAAGATGAATATGTACCGTGATATGAAGGACAATGCCGCCCAGATTTTGCAGAACGAGAATGTCTGCATATTGCTTGGTGAAGGGCAGGGAAGCCAGATCGTTCCCCCTGCGCGCTCTCCTGATGAAAATCTGCTTACAGAGCTCCATACGGTGGTGGATGCGGATTCTAGCCAGCTGAATGCCATCGCCTTGGCGCGGAGCGGAAAAAGCTTTGTCTTGCAGGGACCCCCCGGTACGGGCAAGAGCCAGACCATCACCAATATCGTCGCAGAATGTCTTTATAATGGAAAGAAAGTGCTTTTTGTGTCGGAAAAGCTTGCCGCTTTGAACGTGGTCTACGACAAGCTTAAGGCTGCGGGGCTTTCAGACTTCTGTCTTGAGCTGCACAGCCATAAATCGAACAAGAAGGCTGTCATAGACGAGCTGTGCCGCACTCTCCGCGCGGAACGTTACCGCCTGTCCTCCCGTGCTGACAAGGAGATTGAAGCCAAGTGCGCCGCCCAGAAGCAGCTTGACTCCTATGCCGCAGAGCTGCACCGCAGGTGCGAGGGCATAGATTGCAGCGTGTACGAGCTGTATACTGCCCTTGCGGGTGTGAGGACTGCGCCGGATGTGTCATACATTATCCCCGACGTGCAGTCAAAGGGTGCTGCTTATCTTTCGGAACTCTGTTCTCTGCTCGGCCAGTATGCTGATTATACGCAGACTGTCGGCGAGGACTATACGCAGAACGTCTGGTATGGCTATCAAAAGGAAGGACTTTCCTTTGAGGAGAAGGCCGCCCTTCAGGACTCTCTTTCCACGCTCACTGCCTGCGTAAAGAATTTGATTCCCCTCTGCGATGATTTTTCTACTCGCTATGGGCTGTGCTGTGAAAATCTGGCAGACTGTGGGAACTGGGGGGGAAGCTTTTGCCCTGCTTGCCCGCTCGGACGTTATTGTTCCCGCCCTCCTGCAGAAAGAGCGCTTTGAAAGCACTGCGAACCTTGTAAGGCAGATGGCGGATATTGCAGGCACGCTGCTTTTCCAGAAAGAACGGCTTGACAAGGTTTTCGAGCTGGAGATTTATGCGAAGGACGGCAGGAATTGGCACAACAAGCTTAAAAAGCAGTATTCCTCTTTTTTTTCACGCCTTTTCAGCAAGGACTACAAGACCGTTGTGACGGAGCTCAGGCTTGCGAGCAGGAGCGGCAAAAAGTTTGCCTACGAAGAGGCTGTGGAGCAGACGGGTGTGCTCAGGGACTATCAGCAGTCGCTTGCAGATTTTGGCGAGCGCGAGCGGCAGCTTGAAGGAATGCTCGGTGCTGCCTACAAGGGCGTTGCCTCTGACTGGCGGCATATTCAGGAAGAGCTGGGCTGTCTGGAAGCCTTGTATGGACGCGGGCTTGCCTTTGTTTCCCTTGCGTCTATGGATGGGACTGCCTTTGCAGGGGAAAAGCAGAGTTTTGCTTCCTACGCGGAGCGCCTCTCTTCCCTTCGCGCTTCGTACAGCGGCAGTGTGGCAGTGCTTGAAGGAAGCTTTGACACCGCTGTCTTTGACCTGAGCCACAGCGCACTTCCAGCTGTGCTTGCGAAGTGCGAGTCATGCTTTGCCGAGATGGGAAAAATCGACAACTGGGTGCGCTTTACACGGCTCTTGCGCGGGCTTGAAGAAAAAGGCGCGGCACCATATATTGCTCAGGTGATTGCGGATAAGGTTCCCGCTCAGCTCATCGTGGATGCCTATCGGAAGGCATTCTATACGCAGCTGCTCCATGCGCTTATCAGTGCCACGCCTGAATTCGACAGCTTTACGCGTGTGTCACAGGATAAGGCGGTTGCCCTCTTTAGCGAAAAAGACAAGCTCCAGTTTGAAATCAGCAAGATACAGATACAGGAAAAGCTTTCCAGCCAGCGTCCCTCGCTTGATATGCTCACTGCGAAAAGCCCCGTGTCTGTCCTTCTGCGTGAAGGGGAGAAAAAGCGCAAGCAGAAGAGCATCCGCAATCTGATTGCGGAGACCGGAGACTTGGTGCAGGTGCTCAAGCCCTGTTTCCTGATGTCGCCGCTCAGCGTGAGCATGTTTTTGAGCAATGCCATCAGCTTTGATACAGTGGTCTTTGACGAGGCTTCCCAGATTTTCCCGCAGGATGCAGTGGGTGCCGTTTACCGCGGAAAGCAGCTCATCGTCGTGGGGGACTCCAAGCAGATGCCGCCGAGCAATTTCTTCACGGCTACATTGGAGGTGGAGGACGATGAGGACCTTGAGGATGTGATGGATTTTGAGTCAATCCTTGATATGTGCACACCCTCCCTGCCGCAGAGCTTCCTTCTCTGGCACTATCGCAGCCGCTACGAGCAGCTCATCGCGTTTTCCAACAGGAATTTCTATGGCGGCAATCTGATGACCTTCCCTTCTGCTTCCGGCGGCGTTGAGGGCACGGGGGTGGATTACTATTATGTGGATGGAACTTTTGACAGGAGGAGCCACACGAACCTGGCGGAAGCGGAGCGGGTGGTGGATCTTGTCTTTGAGGATATACAGCGTTATCCTGAGCGCAGTCTGGGCGTGGTGGCTTTCAGCGTGGCACAGCAGAATCTCATAGATTCCCTTCTCATGCGGCGCCGGAGGCTAGATGTTTCCCACGAGGACTTCTTTTCCCATGACAAAGAGCGGCCTTTCTTCATAAAAAATCTGGAGACGGTGCAGGGAGATGAGCGGGATACGATTATCTTCAGCGTTGCCTACGGAAAAGATGCTCAGGGCAAGCTTTTGCATAACTTTGGTCCCCTCAACAGGCAAGGAGGCGAGCGCCGTCTGAATGTCGCCGTCACACGCGCAAAAACGAATGTTCAGCTGGTTTCCTCTATGCACGGCGCTGACATTGATATGGGGCGCACGTCTTCTGAAGGTGCGCGCCTGCTCAAAGAATACCTCGACTATGCGGAGCGGGGCGAAAAAGCCCTCGGAAGCGGTGTCTCTGCGGCTTCGTCTTTTTCTATGCCGGAAAGGGAACTGGAAGCTTCCGTTGCGGATTTCCTTCGCGGCAAGGGCTACGATGTGGAGATGCAGGTAGGCTGTGGCAGTTCCAAGATAGACATCGGCATCAAGCGGAAGGACGGCAGCTATGCGCTTGCGGTTGAGTGCGACGGGGCAACATACCGGAATGCGGCGAATGCGCGAGACAGGGACAGGCTCAGGCGGGAAGTGCTGGAGCGTATGGGCTGGCATTATTACCGCGTCTGGTCTACCGACTGGTTCAAGAATACGCAGATAGAAAAGGGGCGCTTGCTCCGTGCCGCGGAAGCCGCGCTGAGTGCTCCCGCAAAGCTCTTTGCGCCCGTACAGAAGCTTGAAGCTGCAAAGCCTGTAGCAGCTGCCGCAGAACCTGGTGCCACAAAACAGGAAGCAGCTGCGGGGCTTGCGGAACGTGCGCCGGAGGAACATCTTGCGTTCCCTGTCTACGTGGAGGCAGATATCGCCGCCATTGTTCGCGCCCATGGCGATGTTGCCCGAAATTTCCACCGCATAATGAAAGAAATCCTTGCCGTGGAAGCTCCGCTCGCGGAAGAATATCTGCTCAAGCGCATTCCCTTCTTGTTCGGCAGAGAGAAGGTCACTTCTACGGTCAAGCAGCAATTCGAGGACTATATGCAGGGCTGCGAGGCACATGGCATTATCCGCAGGGATGGCTTTTTATATCTTGCGGGAACAAGCAGCTATGAACTCCGCATACCGGGTGCGGCGAGGGACATCAAGTACATTGCCTTGGAGGAGCTTGCTTCCGGCATATATACCATACTCACGCAGAACATAAGTGCCGACAAGGAAAGTCTTTACCGAACGCTCGTTACCGCTTTGGGCTTTAGCCGCGCGGGAGATGCCATGAACGCCCGCCTCGATGCCGCCCTCGTGCGCCTGCAGGGGGTGGTGCATATAGACGGGCAGACAATATCGCTCAAATAGATAATGTAGATGATTTCTCTCAAATGCTGTTGCCCTGGTGCACTGCCTGCCACCTGATAGACAGAGCGCCGCCGCTTGTGCTATAGTGTCACTATGAGTATCAAAAAGCTCTTTCTGTTTTCCCTTGCTGGGCTGTGTGTGTTGCCTGTGTTTGCTAAGCCTGCCGCAGACAGCCTGTCATCTGCCGTTCAGGACAGCTTTGTGAGCGAATTTGTTGCCCATTCTTGGACCGCTTCTGATGGACTTCCGGGTAACACCATCACGAGCCTCATTCAGGACGATGCCGGCTATATTTACATCGGTACGTATGACGGTATGTCCCGCTTTGACGGCGTGGATTTTTTGACAATCAACCACAATTATGATCCACGCTATAACTTTGTGTCTGCCCGCTCCCTGTTTCAGGACAAGAGGGGTAATCTCTGGATTGGTTCCAATGATGAGGGCATCGCCTGCGCCAGCCTTGACGGTGAAGTGCGCATGTTCACCACGGCGGACGGACTGCCCAATAATTCTATCCGTTCCATCACCGAGGACAGGGAAGGCAACGTGTGGATCGGCACGGCGAGCGGCATAGCCTATATCAGCCCGGACTGGCACGTTTTGCGTCCGCAGGGGCTCGATGCCTATGATGCAGAAAATATACTCGTCGTCCACCTCTACTGCGATACCGCGGGCAGAATCTGGGCAACGAGCCGCTCTGAAAATGACATTTACTGCTATTCAAACCACCGTTTTGAGCGCTACACGGGCATCAAATCCATCAAAAATCCCATCGTGAGCTATATAACGCAGGATGTCTCCGGTTCTTTCTGGTTTGGTGTGAGTCCTCACTATGCCATTCGCACCGATGGCGTTGGCGAAACGCTCTTTGATATCGGTCACGGCGAACAACAGGGCACCATCGTCAACTGCATTTTCCAAGACAGAAGCAACAATATCTGGTGCGCGCTCGACAGCGGTGTAACGATTATCCACGACAAGGAAATGTCATATTATGACCAGAGCCTCGGTCTGACGGATAACAATGTGAACGATATAATAGAAGACAGAGAGGGCAATATCTGGCTCGGTACTGACCGCGGCGGACTGGAAAAGCTCAGCTTAAGCAAGTTCAAGACTGTTCCCGTGCCCACGACGGTGAATTCCATCGCGGAGGACAGGGCGCGTGGGGTTGTATGGCTCGGTGGAGACAAGGGGCTGTACTGCTATGACGTCAGTACTGCCGGTTTTGTTGAAAATGGCTTTACCCGTACCTGTGCGAATGTGCGAATCCGCCATGTGGGAATTGCAAAAAATGGCGACCTGCTTGTGAGCGCCTATGAGCGGCTGGGGCAGTCGCGCTTCGCTTCAGACGGCACGGTGACTACATGGCTGCCGGAGCAAGGGCTTGCCGGTTCAAAAGTCCGCCTCGCTACGGAAATGGCCAATGGAGACCTCTACGTTGGCACAACGACGGGGCTTTCTGTCATTGACCACAGAACTGGAGCAGTGCGCAGCTATAACCGTGCCAGCGGTTTGCCCCATGATTATATTATGTGTCTTTATGAAGCCAAGGATGGCGAAGTCTGGTGCGGTACCGATGGCGGCGGTGTCTTTGTACTCAAAGATGAGCAGGTGGTGCGCACGTATACAACGGAGGATGGGCTTGCCGGAAACGTTATTTTTAAAATAAACCAGCTTGATGAAAGTGACGACTTGTGGATCTGCACGGGAACTGGAGTGAGCCGCCTGCGTGACGGAAATTTCTATTCGTTTAATTCATCAAATGGCTTGGGGACTGATTCCGTCTTCCAGCTTATTCCCGATTACACGGGGACGGTGTGGCTCACGAGCAACCGCGGTATAGGTTCCTTTAAGCTTTCCCAAATTCAGGCTGTGGCTGACGGCAGGGAAAAGATGGTGAACACAAAGTATTTCGGCGGTTCTGACGGTCTGCGCTCCGGTGGCGTTACCTCTACCTCCCTTTCCATGACGGACAATCTGGGGCGCATTTGGTTCACCCTCATCGATGGCTTTGCTCTCTATGACCCCGTCAAGGTGACTAACAAGACTATCCCCGCTGTACATTTGCAGGAAATCACGGTTGATAATGAGCAGTCCACCTACCGTGGGCAGGAGATTGTCCTGCAGCCTTCAGCAAAGCGTCTGCGCATCAAGTACACCTGTTTGAGCTTTATTTCTTCTGAGCAAATTGAGTTCCGCTACAAGCTTACTGGCTTTGACCAAGATTATTCCGAGTGGTCTACAGAGCGCGTGGCATCCTACACAAACCTCAAGCACGGGCGCTATTCCTTTTCTGTGCAGGCTATGAACGGCGATGATGTGGTGGGAACGCTGGAAATCCCGCTGTCCATTGTCAAGCGCCCTTATCTGCGGGAACTCTGGTGGTTCTGGGCGGCAATAGCCTTACTCGCGGTGTCCCTTGTGTTCCTCGTGGTGATGATGCGCTTCCGCCATTTGCGCAAGTATCAGGAAGAGCTGGAAAGCGAGGTGGCGCGGCGCACAGAGCAGCTGCGCGTGGCAAATGCCAAGACGCAGGAGCTTTTGCTCAATATTTTGCCGCGAGACATTGCCCGCGAGCTTACGGAGCATCCCGACGAGCTAATAGCCAAGCAGTATCCCAATGTCTGCGTGCTCTTTGCCGACATTGTGGGCTTTACCAAGCTTTCAGGCGGTTTGAGCGCGGGAGAGATAGTCAAGATGCTAAACACGCTCTTTTCCAAGTTTGACACACGGGTGAGCTTTGAGGGCGTAGAAAAGATAAAAACCATAGGTGATGCCTATATGGCTGCCTGCGGGCTGACGAATGAGAGCGACAACGGCAGCCCAAAGCAGATGATAGAGCTTGCCTTGGGACTTTTTGACGACCTTGCTGAATTTAACCGCACGAGCGGGGTAAAGCTGAATATGCGTATCGGCATAAACAATGGCAACCTTGTCGCGGGCGTCATCGGTAAGACAAAGTTCATCTATGATATCTGGGGTGACACGGTGAATGTCGCAAGCCGCATGGAAAGCACGGGCAAACCCGGCTATATCCATGTGACGGAGCAGACCTATGCCCTCACGAAGGACGCTTTTGTCTATGATGGCTCTGAGCAAATCGAAGTGAAGGGCAAGGGCTTGATGAAAACGTATTTTATCAAAACAATCATGGAGGATAAAAAATGAAACGGATTGTGACTATTCAGGATATTTCCTGCGTGGGCAAGTGCTCCCTGACGGTGGCGCTCCCAATTATCAGCGCAATGGGTGTGGAGGCTGCAATCGTGCCTACCGCTGTGCTCTCTACCCATACAGCATTCAAGCGTTTTACTTTCTGTGACCTGACTGCGGAAATCCAGAAGATTGCCGACCACTGGAAGGATGAAAAGCTTTCTTTTGACGGTATCTACACAGGCTATCTCGGTTCTTTTGAGCAGCTTGACCTTATGAAGGCTTTCTTTGACTGCTTTGGCGGAAAGGGCAAGCTTGTCTTTGTGGACCCCTGCATGGCGGACAACGGCAAGCTCTATCCCGGCTTTACGAGGGAATTTGCCCTTGCCATGGCAAAGCTCTGCGGCAAGGCAGACATCATCGCGCCAAACATCACTGAAGCATGTCTGCTCGTGGACCAGCCGTATCCCGGCGAGGATTACGATGAGGCGTATATCGCTGACCTTATCAAGAAGCTTGCGGCATTGGGGGCAAAGAAGGTCATTCTCAAGGGAATTGGTTACCGCAAGGGGCAGTGCGGCGTTATCAGTTACGATGCGCTGACGGGGGAAAAGACCGAATATTTCCATGAGCTTATTCCCGTCAAGTTTCACGGTACGGGAGACATCTTTGCCTCTGTTGCCTTTGGCGCGCTTATCCGCGGCAAATCCATTGCCGAGGCGGTGCGGCTTGCCGCGGATTTCACCGTGCTTTCCATCAAGAAGACGCTGGAACACGAGGACCACAACTGGTACGGCGTTGATTTTGAAGCTGCCTTCCCCGAACTGCTGAAACGCTTGTAATTCCTGCTAATCTGGCATACAATAGGAGATATGAATTTAGAGGATTACCGGCTCAATGCCTATAAGAAAGCCGAGGAGAAAAAGCCCCTCGTGCATAAGCCGATTTTCGAGAAAGTCAATAGCCGTGTCGGCGAGATTTTGGAGCAGGAGCGTGCCGAAAAGGAAAACCTTGAGCAGGCAAAGATTGCTGCAAAAACAGGCGTGTGGTACGGTAAGAAAAAAGAAGTCACCCGTGACGACGTAAAGAAAGCTGCCACGGGGCTCACTTCCGGCGGACTTATCAAAGTGCCGGAGCAGCCTAAAGAAGCTGGCGAAAAAGAAAGCATTTACCGGCGGGTGGCGAAATTCCTCGTTGTCATCGGTGTGGACGAGGCAGCAAAAATCCTTCCCCGTCTGACGACCGAGCAGACAGAAAAGATAATTCCAGAGATAGCTTCCATACGAAGCGTGCCGCAGGATGAGGCGGAGCGAATTCTTGCAGAATTCCAGTCCCTGCTTGACCGTGCGCGTGAGGGCGGGGGTGTGGACACAGCCCGCACCATCCTTACCAAGGCGTATGGCAGCCAGAAGGCGGAAGACCTGCTGCAGAAAACCGTGCAGGCGGAAGAGCCCTTTGATTTTCTTTCAGAAGCGAGCGCGGACAGAATTTCTGTGCTGCTTACCGGCGAAAGCGAAGCTGTGCAGGCACTCGTGCTTGCCAGACTGGAGCCAAAAAAGGCCGCCACCATTATCAACGGTATGGACGACAAGCTTAAGAGCAAGATAGTCCTGCGCCTTGCCAAGATGGAACAGGTTGCGCCGCAGGTGCTTGCGAGCGTGAGCAAAAGCCTTTACGAGAAAATGCTTTCCCAAAATACGGAAAATACCCAGAACCTCGATGGGCGGGGCGTGCTGGCGCAGATCCTCAAGAAAATGGATCCCGGCATGGAGTCAAGCATCATAGCGACGCTCAGCAGCGAAGACCCAGAGCTGGGCGCAGACCTTCGCAAGCGGCTCTTTACTGAAGAGGATGTGATTGCCTCTGATGACCGCTATATGCAGAAAAAGCTGCATAATATGGAAAACAAAGATATCGCCATTCTGATTCGCGGCAAGAAGCTGGACTTCCGCCAGAAAGTGCTCGCCAATGTCTCAAAGGCGCGGTGCAAGGATATTCTGGATGAAGAGCAGCTGCAGGAATTCGTGCTCAAATCTGACAGCGAGCGTATCACCTCGCAGTTTTTTGCGGACCTGCGCCGCGCATGGGAAGAAGGCAAGCTGCGCGTGAAAGGGAGAGATGACGGGGAGATATACGTATAATATGAAGAAAAATGATATATACAAGGGTTTCAAAGTTTTAGAGACAGTCGACGTGCCGGACTATATGGCGACAGGGATATGGCTGCGGCACGAAAGGACAGGGCTTGAGGTCTTCCATTTGCTCAATGATGATGCGGAAAACCTTTTTGCCTTTACCTTCCGTACGCCGAGCGAGGACAGCACGGGGCTTGCTCATGTGCTCGAGCACAGTGTGCTCTGTGGTTCAGAGCGCTATCCCCTCAAAGACCCCTTTCTTCAGCTGACCAATCAGAGCGTAAACACATTTTTGAATGCCTATACTGCTTCTGAGCATACGGTGTTCCCCGCAAGCTCTTTGGTGAAAGCTGATTACTTCAATCTTTTTTCAGTGTATGCGGATGCCGTATTCTTCCCCCTGCTCAAAGAGGAGATCTTTTTGCAAGAGTGCCATCGCGTAGAGCTTGACGTACAGGGAAAGCCAAACATTCAGGGCGTGGTTTACAATGAGATGAAGGGAAATTACTCCTCGTTTGAGAATGTGGCTTCCGATGAAATAGAACGGGTAGCCCTTGCAGGCTCGAATTATGCCTATGATTCAGGCGGAGACCCAGAGTGCATTCCGCAGATGACGGTGGAGCAGCTGCGGGCTTTCCACAAAAAGTATTATTGCGCGGCTAACTGCCTTGTCTTTCTTTATGGCAATATCCCCACCGAGGAACAGCTTGATTTCCTTGAAGAGAACGTAACATCGAGGCTTTCCGACGGAGGCAAGCCCGCAGAGTTGCCGGAGCCTGATTTTTCAAAGCCCATGCCGTCAAGCGTTCGTGCCTTTGGACCGGCAGATGAAAGCACATTGGAGGATGGCAATGTGGTCTCCCTCGTGTGGCGGCTCAGCGATGATATTAAAAAAGAAGATATTGTAGATTTTTCTTTGCAGATGTCTTTTATAGATGAGCTTTTATGGGGGGAAGACAGCTCTCCTGTGGCTCGAGACCTGCTTGCTACCGGTCTTGGCGCGGATATAGCGCCCCAGACAGGTGCAGACCTTCACACCCGTTTTCCGTCAACTTGCTTTGCCATGCACGATGTGGAGAAAAGCAACGAGCGCTATTTCAAGCAGGCGGTGTTTGACTCCTTGAGAAAACTCTGCGAAGAGGGCGTTTCCCCTGATGACTTTGAGCGAGTGAGCATGGCGTATGATTTCAACATCCGCGAGGTAAAGCGCCCGAATGGCAATCCCTTTTCCCTCTCCCTGCTCAGGCGCGTTCTCTCTAGCTGGATTTTTGGTGCAGAGCCGTGGAAGCTTATTTCGCACAGGCAGGCGTTTGAGCAGTTTAAGAAAAAAATTGCAGAGCATCCCCGTTATATCGAAGAGCTGGTGCGGCGCTACTTCCTCGACAACAAGCGAGTGAGCCTTGTGACGGTTACTCCGTCTGCTTCATGG
>CAKZZK010000159.1 GCA_937885235.1 uncultured Treponema sp. | reverse complement strand
GCTTCGGGAGGAGCGTCCGTAAACCCTAAGAGCGCATCAAATGTATCTTCTTCGCAAGAAGACGTTTCGTCTTCAAAAGAAGCGGAGATCCGTACGAAGGTCTCTGTGGCACCTGTGGCATCTCCTGCTGCGGTTCCCCCTCCGTCATATAACGGAACGGATACATCTGATGCGCAAACAGAGGATGAGGAAGAGGACGAAGATGAGCTTGTGATGGGGGATCTTGTACCGACGAGAAGTCTCACTATGGAAGAGTTCGGAGTCTTTTATTCGCAGTGGACAAAATCGCATAATGGTATTCCGTTCGCGGAACACGAGTTGCATACAGTAAATCTGTTGTTTCTCGGGAATACCATACAATTGAAGCCGGCATCTTCTTTTACCTATGATCGTCTTCAGAAGGGAAAAGATTCCCTTGAACATGCGTTTCGCGATTTTCTTAAAGATACGGCTGTTACAGTAGAAATTGCCAAACCGAAGATCGATCATATTTCAGAAAAAGAACTGATTCAGCGAGCTTCATCTCTTGAAGTGCTGCGGCCGTGTTTACAGATTTTAGGTGCGGTCGTTGAATCGTGTAAAGAAATTTGAAAGGAGCATCTATGCCAAATATGAATGATATTTTGCGTCAGGCAAATATTATGCAGCGTAAATTGACAAAAGTTCAGGAAGATCTGGCTGATAAGGAGTTTGAGGCATCAAGCGGCGGTGGGATGGTCAAGGTTGTGGTCAATGGGAGACGGGAACTGAAAAGTATTGTGATTGACCCTAAAGCATCGGATGATCTTGAGATGCTGCAGGATCTGATTCTTGCTGCTGTCAATGAGGGATTACGGATCGCCCGGGAGACCTTTGAGCGTGAGGTGGGTGCGTTGACGGGCAATATTCATGTACCCGGGCTTTTTTAGATCGTGCAAAGCGGAGTGGCCCTATGGCCAGTGAACATATTCCAGAACCTCTTGAAAATCTCGTAAAGCAGCTTGAGCGTCTTCCCGGATTCGGTCCGAAATCATCCATGCGTGCGGCCATGGCATTGCTTGAATGGCCAGAGGCAACGACACGTCAACTGGGCAGGAGCATCTGCGAGCTTCGGGATAAACTGCGCATTTGTTCTCGCTGTGGTGGACTGTCCGCAGTCGATCCCTGTTCTGTTTGTTCTGATCCTCTTCGATCAAGACAGGTTCTCTGCCTTGTTCCTGAGTGGGACAGTATGTTGACCCTGAATCAGGGTGGCTTTTATCATGGGCAGTTTATGGTGCTCGGAGGGTTGCTTGCTCCGCTTGATCACAAGGATTCCTCGCAGCTTAAAATTGACCGGCTGATTCAGCGGCTTGAGGAGGGCGAAGTCGGGGAACTTATTCTTGCCGTACACGCCCTGATAGCCCATGTTGTGAATGGTGAAGACGCTCGCGGTGTTCTTGTAGGCTTCCTGCCAGCGGCAGACGTGCTTTAAAAGCACGGGCACAAGGCCTGCGCTCCAGTCGTGGGCGTGCACCACGTCGGGAATCCAGTGCAGCTTGTTGCAGAGCTGGAAGGCGCCGTGCGCGAGGAACGAGAAGCGGTAGGGGTTATCGAAGAAGTCCGGCTCGGACTTGGTGCCGTACACGCCGTCGCGGCCGAAAAGCTGCTCGTGGTCGAGGAAGTAGACTTTGACCTTGGGGAAGCCCGGCAGCGTCGTCGTGTAGACGCCAGCCCACTCCTGCCCCATACCGACGGGAACACCCAGCGGCCCTTCAAGCAGCGTAAGCTTCTTGCGGTCGATGCGATAATAGCGCGGCAGCACGATTTTTACGTCGTGGCCGAGCGTGCTCAAATTGCCTGCGAGGGCGCTTACTGCGTCCGCAAGGCCGCCTGTTTTTGCAAAGGGTACGACCTCTGCGCTTACCATCAAAATCTTCATACGATATCTCCTAACGTTGTCTATGTTCAGACTATTATTTGCTTATATCTGAAACCAGACAGGCTATCGGCAGAACCTCGCCTACCGCCTGTTCTTTTTCAGGCTTCAATAAAAAACTTCTACATTCTCATTTGCCTTTTCAACAGCTATCATCATTCCTGTCTACATCGTTGCGCCTTGTCAGCATTGTTCGGGCGGTTCCTGCATGGCGGCTTGGAATGCGGCGCGGCTGCCGGTGATGGTCTGCTCGCTCACGCAGTAGGCAAGGCGGAACCAGCCTTTGCCGCCGAAGCCGGTGCCGGGCGCGCCGAGAATCAGGAACTGCTTCAGGTGGTCGCAGAACGCCATGTCGTCGCCGTTCCATGCGGCGGGCACCTTGCAGAACAGGTAGAACGCGCCTTCGGGCTTTGCGTACTCGAGACCTGCGCTTGAAAGCACGTCCATCAGCATGTCGCGCCGCGCCTTGTAGCGCGAATAGTCGCAGGGGGCATTCCACGCTTTTGCCACGACCTTCTGGAAGAACGCGGGCGCATTCACGCAGCCTAAGACGCGGAGCGCGAAGGTGCAGGCGGCGACAAACTCGTCCGCGCCCTCGCTTGCAGGGTTCACGACGATGTAGCCGATGCGCTCACCGGGCAGACTCAAGTTTTTCGCGAACGAGGTGACGATTACGCTGTCGGCGTAGTGCGGGAACACGGGCGCGACGGTGGCGCCGTCGTAGGTGATGGCGCGGTACGGCTCGTCGCAGACGAGGTAGGGCTTCCGGCCGCAGGCGGCGGCGTGCGCCTTTAGCGCGTCGGTGAGCGCGCGGATGTCCGCTTCGGTATACACCTTGCCGGTGGGGTTGTTCGGCGTGTTTATGAGCACGGCGGCAGTCTTAGGCGAGAGCGCGGCTTTGATTGCCGCGACGTCGAGCGAGAAGTCCGCCTTTGTCGGCACCTCGCGCAGGACGCCGCCGTAGTTGTGCACGTAATGGCGGTACTCGGCGAAGAACGGCGCGGGAACAATCACCTCGTCGCAGGGCGAGAGGATTGCCTTAAAGACGCAGTTCAAGGCGCTTGCGGCGCCTACGGTCATCACCACGTGTGCGGCGCTGACGCTGCCTGCCGGAAGTCCCTGCTCCTGCGCGGTCTTTTCCGCCATCGCCGCGCGCGCTTCTTCGTAGCCTGCGTTGGGCATATAGCCGTGCGCGCCGTGGCTCGTGTCGGCGGCAATCTCCTGTATCGCCCGCAGCACTTCCGCAGGCGGGTCTAAGTCGGGGTTACCAAGGCTGAAGTCAAACACCTTGTCGTCTCCGTGCTGCTTTTTAAGCCGGACGCCTTCCTCAAACATCTTGCGTATGACGGACGCGCCCTTGCTCGTAATCAATTCGTGTATGTGCGGAGCTATCATAATGCGCCCATTATAGCACTACGCAAAAGCAAAGTAAATCGGAAAAACGGGTTTGCAATAGCGGTCCAGTGCAATAGCTACAAGCCACAGGGCAAACGCACTATAGCGTAAACACAAAACAGGCAGCTTACGGGGAAGCGCAGCGGAGCGATTTCATGTGGTTACAAATTGTAAAAACCTCCTGTTTTTCCAATTTGGACAGAAAGCTAACGCTTTCTGTCTCCGCT
>CAKZZK010000158.1 GCA_937885235.1 uncultured Treponema sp. | reverse complement strand
GATGTTGATTTAACGCCATTTTCAAAATATAATTTTAGTCATTTGTCGCAAATTTGGTCTCGACGTCAGATTTTTTTTGCGACACTTCGGTTATTTCATCAGTCAAATTCTTCACAAGTATTTTAATCATGCGTTTTTTTACGCCTTTCACTCGTATTTCAGGGTTTTGACCCTTTTTGTCGAGCTCAATCCACTTACGAAATCTGAAATCTTTCAATACCTTAATAGCTGGTAAACCTTCTTTTTCAAGGGCAGCCTTTACCCTGTCTAGCAGGCCGGAACGAACTACGCTGCCTCCCCCGTAATGGATGAGCACTTTCGTTCCCCCCAAAGCGCCTCACATAGGCACCTGCCTCATTCTCCGTATCTTTACCGAATGCAAAAAAGGTTGGCGAATAAAAGGTAAAATTATCCATACGGCATTCATCCTCCATAAAAAAGATTTTCCCGCATACCAGGCGGGGCATGCCATAAAGTATACCCCGGAGCCCTGTACGCCGTCAAGCTCACAATTTGCTCCTAGCCCTTGACAGCTCCTGCGACCATGCCCTTTATGATATGCTTCTGGAAAGCGAGGTAAATTGCCATAGCGGGGATGATGATGAGGATTGCGGCTGCCATGATGTTCTGCCACTCAGACTTATACTGCCCCATGAACGCATAGGCAGCGAGCTGTAACGTCTTCTTTGTCTTGCTGCCGCCGATGATGAGCAGGGGGAGCAAAAAATCATTCCAGAGCCACATGGCGTTTACCACGATGACGCTCGCCGTCACGGACTTCAGCAGGGGGAATATGACCCGCGTAAAGAAGTAGAACTGCCCGCAGCCTTCCATGAGGGCGCATTCCTCAAGCTCGCCGGGAATTGTCTTTGCAAAGCCGTGGTAGAGGAAGAGCGCCATAGGAACGCCAAGCCCCCAGTAGATAAGGGCAAGCCCCAGAAGGTTGTTCGTAAAGTGCAACCTCCGCGCTATGACCACAAGCGTAATCATAAAGGACTGGAAGGGAACCATCATCGGCATAATGCAGTACAGAAAGCAGAGCTTGCTGTACCGCGTCTTCGTGCGGGACATCTTGTACCCCGCCATAGAGCCAAGCACGACGATGCCCGCAACACCCACCACAGTGACAAACAGCGTATTGAGGAAAGAACGGGGATACTTCATATCCTTGAAGACCACCGCATAGTTCTTCAGGGAAAAGTGCTTCGGCAGCGCAAGGACATCCGTCATAATCTCATCATACGCCTTTACCGAATTCAGTATCATCAATGCAAAGGGAAGCAGATAGATAACGATGATGAATACCAGAATGCCAAAGATAAGTTTTTGCGAGCTGTGCCTCATGCCTCAACCTCCTTGCTTTTGAAGAAATTCACCTGTATGACGGAAATCACACAGACAATGATGAAAAGCACAACGCTCTTCGCGCTGCCGTATCCAAAATTATTGTTGTTGAACGCCGTATTGTAGATATCCAGCGCGATGGGGGTTGTCGCAGAACCCGGTCCCCCGCCCGTAAGGCTGAAAATCAACTCGCACATTTTGAGCGAGTTAGCCACCGAATAAAACATACAGAAGGAAATCGACGGCATAATCATCGGCAGGGTAACAGAGAAAAAGCGCCTTACGCTCCCCGCACCGTCGATGATGGCAGCCTCCTCTAGCTCATCGGGAACAGACTGCATCCCCGCAATGTAGATGACGATGTAAAATCCCAACGCCTGCCAGACAGATACCAGAATGGTCGTCACCACGGCAAGCTTTGAATCGCCCAGCCAGCTCAGCGCGAAAATTCCCAGCCCCGTTGCCTGTTCCACAGCCTCAAAGACCCTCGTGCAGATGAACTTCCAGATAAAGCCTATGATGACCATGCTCACGATGTTCGGAATATAAAAGGCAGCGCGGAAAAAGCCCTTGCCCTTGATCTTTCCTTCAAGAAGCACGGTGATGAGCAGCGCGAGGACATTGATGAGCAGCACGACGCACACCGTGTAGAGAAAGGTAAAGCGAAGCGACTCAATAAAGACAGGATCATCCGTAAAGAGCTTGATATAGTTTTTCATACCGACAAATTTCGTGCTTTTTGAAATGCCATTCCATTTTCTGAATGAATTATACACGCACATTAAAAAGGGTATGCCGACAAACACCGTGATAAAGACAAAGGCAGGGGCTACATAAGCCGTAAACTGGAAAAGCTGCGCACGTGCCTTATTATATTTTTTTACCGCTCTGGCCATAAAGACTCCCATGAATATCAGTAGGTATAAAAAGGGCACCGCAGGCAAAGGCTCTGGCGGTGCCCTTCGTAATGTTTTAAGGCAGCTTACTCTGCGTCATAGGCATCGACGAAAAGCCTTGTAAGCGCCGCCTTGGTCTGCGCCCGGCTTGCCGTTCCTGCGGCATAGTTCTGGAAGGCAGTGCCAAACGGCTGCTCTATGCCGTCCGGTCCCTTGAAAATCCACCACGGACAGGTGATTTTCTGAGACTGCGCGTTTGCCGTTTCCTTGGCAAGCTGGGTGTCAGGGGCAGAAGCTCCGTTGAGGGGAGAAATCTGCTTGATGACTTCGGGAATCCACTTCTTGCCATATTCGGAGGTGGTGAGCCAGTTCAGGAAGGCGAGCGTTTCCTTGCGCCGCTTTGAGCCCTTGTACACGCGGAACGTCAGGTTTGACTCCACTGCAATCACGCTCTTGCCGTCAAGCCGCGGTGCCCGCAGATAGCCGAGGTCTATGTTGGGATTGATGGCACGGATGCCGCTCTCTGACCAGGAGCCCTGATGAATCATGGCAACCTTGCCGTTGGCAAAATCGCTCACCTGCATATCGGCAGTGCACTCCATGGGCTTGTTGCCGCTGTATTTCTTTATCAAGTCAATGAGGTCAAGCGCGAAGTCCACCTGCGGCAAATCGCCGAACTTGAGCGTTCCCTTTTCAACATCGGCAAAGAGCTTTTCAAAATCGCCATTGTACGCATCGCTCATTGAAGGATAGGTTGTCTGGGGAAGCACCCACCACTCCGCAAAGCCGCTGCCAAAAGGCTGAACGCCGATAGCCACGAGCTTTTCGCAGGCAGCTTCATACTCGGAAAGCGTGGTCGGCAGCTTCGTAATGCCGGCTTTCCTGAACAGCTCCTTGTTGTAGATAAAGGAGTGGGACTGAACCACGAAGGGATAGCCCGTAATCTCGCCATTAAGCGTGACGCTCGTAAGGATGGCGGGAGAGACCTCCTTCATAAATGCCTCTTTGTTCAGCGCATACGAGTAATCATGGTACACCTTGTTGTCGTTGTACGCGCTCGTCAGGAACAGATCAGGGACATCGCCGGAATTGATCCTCGTCTTCAGGACCGTCTGGTAGTCGTTCTGGAGTATTTCCGCTTCAATTTCTACACCGGTTTCTTCCTTGTATTTTTCAAAGCAGTCCTTGTAGAATTCCGTCAGCTCCGGGCTATTGAGCATGAAGTTCAGCGTCACCGTCTTGCCCTTCTTTGCCTTCGTCTTAGCCTTCTTTCCGGGCAATGCAAAGAGCATTGCAGAAGCAGCCATCAAAGCCACCACTGTTGATACGATTTTTTTCATATACACGTATCCTCCTTTTCACTGATAAATTGATAATCTGAGTATAAAGCCGTCCAATCGAAAAGAAAATGGAGAAAACAAGACAAAAAAGGGTAAAAAAACAAACACAAGCGGCAGAAGCAGTTGTATAATCTATGCAAGGCAAAGCGTGCATTATGAAAAACAGACGTTTTCTTTCTTCGCTTTCGTTGGAAAAGCAGCTTTCCCTGTTTATTGCTTTTTCTATAATACTCATCCTCTTTTCCGTCATAAGCTATATGACGTTCAGCGCCATACGCACGCAGACAAGGCTCATCTTTGACGACCAGAAGATGCTGCTGGAACTGCGGCTCCAGAACACGCGCCGCTATTTTGACGGCTTGAACGCCTATTCCCTGCATCTGCGGAACGATGACAAATTCCTGCGCCTGCTTGCCTCTGCCGAGGAATATACTTACGAGGAGAAGAATTACATCCAAAATCTGGTGAAAAACAGCTATTATTCGCGGGAAGATATGCTCAGCTACCAGCTCTACATTGCAAACAAAAACACCTGCTATGAGATTTCACAGGAAAACAGGAACATAAGCGTCAGGGACGGCAGCGACATCAGGACAAAGAAAGAATACGAAAGCTTCTCCAGCGGCAGGTACTACCGCGCCTTTGCGGCAAGCGAAAAGGAAGGGGAGCTGCTCACCTATTACCGGACAATCATACGCATACAGGACCAGCGCCCCCTTGCCTATGTCGTCATGGAGGTGGATGACTCCTATTTTAAGCAGGCGCTCAGCCCCTATCTGGAAGCGGGAGAAATCAACGTGCTTGCGGGGGAGGACGGCACCGTCTTCTTTGCGGAAGGCATTCCCAAATCTGACTACGCCGCACTGGAGGCAGTGCTCAGAGAAAGGCAGGACTCTGCACAGGATTCTGATGAAGACGATTTATGCTATGTAAAGTTCAAGAACGAACGCTATCTTTTCATCGGGAACACGGCGGAAGACGGCTGGCAGCTTTTCACGCTCATCCCCCGCCACTACCTTGGCAGGAAGAGCCACCGCACGCAGGCTGTCGCATTCCTGTTCGGCATTTTATCTGCCGCAGCCACGTCCTTCCTCATCATTTTGCTCGTGCGCTTCTTTACCAAGCCACTCAAGGCATTGAGCCGCAAGCTTAAGAGCGCGGGAGGAGGAAACTTCACGGAGCTTGCCGCGTTCCCGGGGGCAAGCACGGAGATACAGGAACTCGCGCATGCGGACAACCAGATGCTCATGCAGATAGACGCGCTCATCAAGAAAAACTATATCATAGAGCTAAACAGGCGGGACGCGCAGCTCCTCGCCCTGAAAGCGCAGATAAATCCGCATTTCTTGAACAACACCCTGCAGGCGCTCAGCTCAGAGGCCATTGAAAATGACCAGATGAAAATAAACGATATGGTGATAGCGCTCTCCTCTATGCTCAAATATACGATTCAGGACGGAGATGAAGTTTCCGTCAGAACAGAACTGAGCCATGTGGAAGACTACCTCTTCCTGCAGAAAGTGCGTTTTGAAGAACGGCTGAGCTATGAAATCCACATACCGGACGAGCTGCTCATGCGCACCATACCGAAAATAAGCATCATAAACCTTGTCGAAAACGCCATCACCCACAGCATGGAAAAGGTTTCCCGCTCTGTCCGCATAGACATCAGCGCCTCCCTCGCAGAAGGCAAATGCCACATCACCGTCACCGATGACGGCACGGGCATTCCCGCCGACAGGCTTGAAGAGATAATGAGGTCCATACGCAGCCCCGAGGATGTTCCGAAGGGAAAGCACATAGGATTGAAAAACCTTGCAAACCGCCTCCGCCTTATGTACGGGGATGACGCAGGGCTGAACATCTACAGCATAGAATACACAGGGACAAGCATTGTCATGGAGATTCCAGATGTATAGCGCGATGATAATTGATGACGAGAAGGCTGTCCACACCGTCCTCAGGAAGGTGGTGGACTGGAAGAAATTCGGCATTGCGGAGCCGCTTTCCGTCCGCAACGGAAAGGAGGCGCTTGCCCTGCTCCGCGAAAAAGCCGCGGACATACTCTTTGTGGATATGAATATGCCGGAGATGGATGGCAGCGCCTTCCTCATAGAGGCTTCCAGAGAGTTTCCCCGATCCAAATTTATCGTTGTGAGCGGTTATGATGACTTCCGCTATGCAAAGGCAGCCATACAGGCAAATGCCATAGACTACATCCTGAAGCCCATCGTCCCCGCGGAGATAAACAGCGTCATACAGAAAGCCGTGCTGCTCCTCAGGCAGGATGCGGCTCCACGGGAAGAAGAGGACAGCACCACGCTTTTTTCCGCTTCGGAGCTTCCTGCGGTGATAAAGCAATTCCTTGACTGCCACCTTGCCGAAGACATAACGCTTGACTCTCTGGGCAGCAGGTTCTGCTTTACCAAAGAGTACCTGTCCAAGCTTTTCAAGAGGACTTACGGTTCCGGCATATACGAGTATCTTTTAAAAATCAGGATGGAGAAAGCGAAAGAACTGCTTTCCGGCTCCTCCCTCCAAATCCAGCAGATAGCTCAGGAAACAGGCTACAACGACAGCAACTACTTTTCCAAGGCATTCAAGGCATACACCACCCTCAGCCCCAAGGAATACCGCCAGCAGTCTGCCCAAACACTTTAAACTCATGCAAAAAGACAGCTTCTGGCAGAATATTTTCGACTAAGAAAAAACTACAGAGGGCTAATGCAGTAAGTACGGACAAATTTCCTTACGAATAATACTAATGCAGTAAGTACGGACAAATTTCTTGCATATCCGCCCAAGCTGATTTATAATTTATGGGTGTACACTGTATTACTTTTTATCCAATACGGCACCATTATTTTTACGTTGCTTGAGGCCGTGTACATTCTGAGGAAATGGACAAAGCCGCTCCACGGCTATCTCTTTCTCTACTGCATAGCCGCGCTTGTAAACAACGCAGGCTACCTCGCGGTAATGTTCGCGCAGACGGAAGGAGAAGCATTGCTTGCAAAGCAGTTCTCCTACCTCGGACGCGTGTGGATTTCTTACGCGCTCATGCGGTTCGGCATGCTTTTGTGCGAGGAAAAATTCTTCTCCCGCATTTGCCTTCCCCTTGCCAGCATCCACATACTGACCTACCTGATAGTGCTCTCAACAAAGCATCACAAACTCTACTATATTAATCTGCGCTTCGTCAGGAGCGGGCTCTTTCCCCATCTGGAATACAGCTACGGCGCATGGCACAAGATGTTCAACGTGCTCCTCCTGTTCTACATCGTCTATGGCCTCATTACTCTCGCCAGGACGCTGCAAAAGATGAAAGCCCCCAACGACAGGAAACGAATTTTCTGTTTCATTGCGGCAATCGTCAGCACGGGCATCTTCTTCATTCTGGAAATCGCGGGCGTGGCAGCAGAATACGATATGACCGTGCTCGGCTATTCAACATCCTCCATCTTTCTCTACATCGCAATCTTCCGCTACGACCTGCTGGACACCAAGGAGCTGGCGCGGAACTTTGTGGTCAACCGCCTCTCCGAAGCAATCATCGCGGTGAACACGGATGGACGGCTCGGCTACTACAACAATCCGGCGGCAAAGCTCTTCCCCAACCTTGAAGAGCACGCAGATGTGGTCATAGCGGACCTGCAATCACTCATCAAACAGAACAAGCCGCTTTACCATGAGGACAAGATTTTTTCCGCTCAGGAGAACTTGCTGTACCGCGACTGCCAGAAAGCGGGATCAGTCTACATCATAACCGACGAAACCGAGCACTTCCACTATATGGAAGAACTCAAGACGCAGAAAATGATTGCAGATATGGCAAGCAGGGCGAAGGGCGAATTCCTGAGCAATATGAGCCACGAAATCCGCACGCCTATAAACGCGGTGCTCGGCCTTGACGAGATGATTTTGCGCGAATGCAGCGATGCCACCATCAGGAGCTATGCGGGAGACATAAAATCCAGCGGCAGGATGCTGCTTTCCATCATCAACGACATACTTGACTTCTCCAAGATTGAAGCGGGAAAAATGGAAATCATCCCCACCAACTACGATGCAAGCGCGCTCATAAGCGATCTGGTGAATATGATTTCAACCCGCGCGGAAAGCAAGGGGCTTGACTTTACGGTAAACGTAGACCCCGCCATGCCTTACCGCCTCGTTGGCGACGACACGCGCATAAAGCAGTGCATCTTGAACCTCCTCACCAACGCCGTCAAATACACACAAGAGGGCGGCGTAACGCTTGATTTCAGCTATAAAAAAGAGGACGACAGCCATATCACGATGACCGTACAGGTGATTGACACCGGCATAGGCATCAAGGACAACGACCTGAAAAAGCTCTACGCCCCCTTTGAGCGCATTGAAGAAAACCGCAACCGTACAATCGAAGGGACGGGGCTCGGCATGAGCATAGTCAAGAATCTGCTTTCCGCAATGGGCACACAGCTCGAAGTGGAAAGCGAGTACGGCAAAGGCTCGAATTTCTCGTTCCGCATCAGGCAGGAAGTTTCCGAATGGACGGAGATAGGCGGCTGGGAGAAAACCCACGAGGAAAACAGCTCCGGCACGGGCGGTTACGAGGAAAGCTTCCAAGCGCCGGATGTGAAGATTCTTGCCGTAGACGACACGCCTATGAACCTGACCGTCATCTGCGGCCTGCTCAAGATGACGCGCATACAGGTTGATACCGCCGCAGATGCCGCCACCGCGCTGGAGATGGCTCGCCACCGCGCCTACCACCTGCTGCTCATCGACCACCGTATGCCCAATATGGACGGACTTGAAATGCTCGCCGCACTCCGCGCGGACAGCACCTCGCAAAATCAGCACACGACGAGCCTTGTGCTCACCGCGAATGCCGTAAGCGGGGCACGGGAGATGTACCTGAAGGCGGGCTTTGCGGACTACCTTTCCAAGCCGATTGACTCAAAGAAGCTTGAAACAGCGTTGCAGACCTACCTGCCCAAGGAACTGCTGCTGCACAAGGGCGACAAGGGATTCATAGAAACAAAGAGCGGAAAATGGAACGGCATTGAGCGGAGAAAAATCAACGGCAGTGCGGGAGACGCGCTCATTGAAGAGCTGTTCGACATCGACATAAGCGTGGCAATCAAAAACTGCGGCGGCAAAGAAACGTTTATGGAAGCGCTCCACGGTTTCTGGGATGCCATTGCGGAAAAATCAGACTTAATCGAGCGCTATGCGGCAGAGGAGGACTGGAAGAACTACACGGTGCTCGTCCATGCGCTCAAAAGCAGCGCACGGCTCATCGGTGCAGAGGAACTTGGCGATCAGGCGGCATATCTCGAGCAGTGCGGCGACATCATGCTCCGCACGATGGAAGAGGAAAACGGCGAAACAAAGCTCGAAATCGAGCGGAAAACACCGAAGCTGCTTTCAGACTACCGCTCATACACGGCAAAGCTCGCGCCCCTCTGCGGCGGCACGGTGGAACGGCAGGCAAAGGAAAGCATTACCCCCGCCATGCTCGAAGACGCGCTCTCGGTGCTGCGGGAAGCCGCAAGCGTCTTTGATACCGCCACGGCGGACGCGCTCCTTGTCGAACTGGACAGCTACGAGCTGCCGCCAGACTTTGCGCCACGGTTTAAGGCCATACAGACCAGCGTCAGAGGGGGAGATTGGGATACGTTGAAAAAATTGCTAGGATGAAAAATGCCCACTAGAAGATATATTCTTCCAGTGGGCATTTTTATTCAGTGGCTATGGGGAAAGGTGTTACGCAGCGGTGATAGCGATTTTCTTTGCCTCGGTCGCTGACTTGTTGCGCGGCATAGTGATGGTGAGGACGCCGTTCTTGAACGTGGCGTTTACGCCGCCGCATTCCACGTCATCGGGGAGGGTGAAGCTGCGGGAGAAGGATGTCGCAATGCGCTCGTGGATGAGCCATGCGCCGTCCTCTTTGGCGTTTTTCTCAGTCTTCGCTTCCTGTACGGAAGAGATGGTGAGCACCTTGTCTTTCAGGTTGATGTCAACATCCTTTTCGCTGCGTCCGGGCAAATCCATCTCAAGCGTGTAGGCTTTTTCATCTTCCTTTACGTCCACCTTCGGAATGCCATAATTGCGCGTCTTCAGTACGGGGAAATCAAATCCGAATGTGCCATCATCAAAAAGCGAATTGAAAAGTGAAAGTTCGTTCATACAAATACCTCGAAATGTTTTGATCTGGCGGCCCTACGGTCTCCACGTACCTTGGTTGCTGACGGGGTTTCACAAGCGGTACTTGTTCAAGCCCTGTTCGTTTCTTCGGTACACTTACTATAAAGCATTTTCCGTGCCAATCAAGAAAAACGAGAAAAAAACGCAAAAACAGGGAAAATTCCTCCCCTTTACGCCCTCCTGTCCCGCAGGACACGGCAAAGACACAAAAACAGGGACATTCTGACGCACGGAGGGCTTTCAACGTAAAGAAATCTGCGTCGTCTGTGTGCAAACATCAAGACACAAAAAAACGCCGGACAAGCCGCTATGCTCATCCGGCGTTCAGTAACAGCAAATATTTTTTAAACTTTGAACTGGTCTATCTGCGTACCGATGCGGTAGATGGAGCCGTTGATGGAAGTTGCGATGTTCATCAGAGAATCATCGTCTTCCTCGATGTGCTTCACGCTGCCTTCCATCTTGCCGATGGACACCTTCACGGAATCCGAAGACTGACCCAGGCTCTGGACATCGCCCACGATGCCACGACGCGCCCTGTCCACGTCTTCCGAAGAAGTGCGCACACGCCCCGTCGCCTCGTTCATATAGCCAAGAGCGCTGCTGATTTCCTTGGAATTGGAAGACTGCTCTTCCATGGCAACCTTGATCTCGTGCACAAGGGAGCCGGTGTCCTGAATCTTGTCCGCCACAGAGGAGAAGACCTTGTCCGACATATCGGAGGACTGCACCACCTTATTAATAGAAGAAAGTATGCGCTTAATCTGCGCACCGATATTCTTTGACTGGCCGGACGAGTTTTCTGAAAGCTTCCTGATTTCGTCAGCAACGACTGCGAATCCCTGTCCTGCCTCACCTGCATGGGCAGCCTCAATGGCGGCATTCATAGCGAGCAGGTTTGTCTGGGATGCGATGGAAGAAATGACGCTGTTTGCCTCTTTCAGCATCTTTGACTGCTGTTCGATTTGCTGAATCTGGACATTCACCTCGCGCTGACGGGTGATACCGTCGTTGACATCGCGCTGGAGGATGTCAAATTCATCCGCCATCTGCTCCACAGAGCGGGACACAGAGCTGATGCTATCTATCATCTGCGTAACGATGGAAGAAGCCCTGTCCACGCCCTCGGTCTGCTTGCCGATGACATCACGCAGCATCTCCACCGACTGGGAAATCTTGTCCACTGCGGTTATGGTGCTGTCAACCCTTTCGTGCTGGTTTGTAACCTCGCCGTTCACATCCCTGATATCGCCGAGCATCTGGCCAAGGAAGGAGGCGTTCTGCTGCACCATAGCGCCAAGGCGCTCGCCATAGGTCTGCAAGTCCTCTTTTGAGTGCTTGAGGTCCCGCACCAAATTCTGCAGGCGCTCCGTAAAGAAGTTGAACGCCTTTGCAAGCTCGCCAATTTCGTCGTTGGAGGTCACGGTCAGGCGGCGCGTAAGGTCCGCATTGCCCGTGGCAATTCCTTCAATAGAATCACCGATGTTTTTGAGCGGGCGGATGGCGCTGCCAACCACGCTGAAGCCAACCACCATAGCGATGGCAACCGCGACAACGCTGATGAAGATCATCATCCGTAAAAGAGAGCTGATGCCGCTGTAGAAATCCTTGTACGGCGCAATCATGACGACAACCCAGCTGCTTTCCTCAATGGGCTGGAAGGCAACCGAATACTTCTGCCTGGTTGTTTCATCATAATACACCGCCGTATCTGCCACGCCGGAGCGGATGCGCTGGATGAGGGGCTGGAAGTTCTTCGAGGTATAGTTGTTTTCAATGGTAACACCGTCCTTTACAAGCTCCTCGTCAGTGTGCGCAACGTAGCGCCCCGTCGTGGAACTGATGACGAAAGGATGGGAATTCCTGCCAACCGTGATGTTCGATACAGTGCGGCACAGGTCTGACGCATCGACCACCGCAGAAACCTCCGCAATCTGCCTGCCGTCTCCGGCATAGACCGGCACCGCATAATACGTGCAGAGATGCCCGTTCACCGCGCTGTAGTCAGGATCCATGAGGGCGCGGCTGCCGTTCATGGAAATGCGCAGATATTCGCGGTCATGCAGGTCACTCCACTTGCCCGTCGTCGGGTAGCCCTGCCCCTGCTCGTTGAAAAAGCCAAGCCCCAGATACCTGCTGTCATCGTCGGCGGCATTGTTCACCAGCTTCCACTTGTCATGCATATCCACCGTGCGGTCGCGGATGGTGGACAGCTTGGCAAGAGATTCAAGCATCTTGAACTCGCGGGCATTGATGGTGTGGATCTGCTCCGCAGTGGCAAGCGCAAGGCTCTTGTTGCCTGCCGCTACTGACTGCGTCAGCTCCTGCTTTGATTTGTGATATGAAAAAATCACAACGATGGCACAGGTGAGCACGATTACAGCAAGAACAGCCCCGTTGATCTTTGCTTTTAAACCGAACATAACGGTATTCCTCCTTAGTCGAACGATGAACGCAGCTGAATTTTGAATTTTCTCGCTATCACCTGATACAGCTTATGGTTCAGATTTGCCCGCTTTTCGCCAACAAGCTCAGGAGTGCCGTCTGGCTGGGTAAACATAAAGATGTGCATATTCACCCCGCTCTTGTCGCGCTTCATGATAAGCACCGTGTCTGTCTCAAAGTGCATACCGTTGATGATGAGCGAGGCACCGAGAACCTTGTCGTAGATGGAAAAGTCTATGTTTTTCCCCGTCAGGTCGCAGGAGAAGTGGCTCATATTCACGTCGAGCACTTTAGCCCGCACCGTCATGCTGCCGATGCGCAGCGTGGCAAAGCTAGACTCATCGCAGATAACACGGATGAGCTTGCGGCGTCCGAGAGCGCCGTTGAGCTCGAAAATCTGCTCAAAGCGGTCAAAGTTCACCTTGTTATCTTTCTCCAACGGAACACAGCCACAGCGCACCCCTGCTTCAAACTGATAGTACTCTTTGATCTTCCTGTCCTCTCGTTCGTCAGCCCGCTTGTCGTGCACCACGCCGAAGAGACAGTCGGCTCCATGCGCGCGCTGCAGGTCAGAGATAAAGCCCTTCCAGTCCACGCCAGCCACTTCCCTGTCGATATAGCAAAATATCATGGAACCCGGATACAGCCGGACGATATGCTCTATCTTGTCCTTCATCGAATGACCGTCGTCATTTTCAACAACATACACCTCATATCCATGGGCAAAGAAAGTTTCCAGAAATTCTTCCGTCACCAGAGAATTTGGCGGCGTCACAAAAAACACCTTGCGGCCTAAAATATCTACGTTATCCATACTACTCCAGTATATACCCGTATTGAAATAAAGAAAAGTCTAAAATTTATGTTTTTTTAAAAGTCCCACAAAAATCCCTCCTGCCCCCGCCTCGCCCGTGTCACATTTCACGCCTCGTCGAGTCGCAATTCAAGACTCGCCGAGTCACGGTTCAATACACGCCGAGTCGCGTTCTGATACTCGTCGAGTCACGGTTCCGAAATCTATATTTTTTTCTATTTTCCGAAAAAAACGCTTTATTTATCTATAATCTGTGATATAATAAAAATAAACTAGGCTTAATATGGAAAGAAAAACAGGCGTTGTGGTCCCGCTCTCCGCGTTATATACAAAAGACTGCGTGGCGGTTGGTGATTTTTTGGCTCTGAAAGATTTCGCGGACTTCTGCGAGCAGTGCGCTTTCAGTGTAATCCAACTTCTTCCGGTAAATGATTCGGGGACGCACTCCTCCCCCTATTCAGGTCTCTCTGCATTCGCCCTCCATCCCCTGTACATCAGGATCAGCGCGTTGCCGGAATTCGAGGAAGCCTACAAGGGCAACAGGACATTTGCAAGCGCCTACCGCGCCTTTGTGAAGGAATTCGGCTATCAGCGCCGCTTTGACTATGAGAAAGTCCTCGCAGAAAAGACAAAGCTGCTCCACCTGCTCTACGCGCACATAGAAAAGCGCATTGCGGCGGAGGAAAAGGGCAAAAGCCCCGCAGCAGGCCCTAACGTGGTGAGCGCAAAGGACGGCACAGGCTTCAAAGACAAATTCACCGCGGAGCTCGACAGGTTTGTACGCGGCAACAGCTGGGTCATCTACTATGCCGTGTTCAAGAACCTCAAGGATTCCGCCATGCAGGCATCGTGGAAGCAGTGGGACGAAAACCTGCGCACGCTCAGCCGCAAGCAGATAGAGCTGCGCTGGGACAACCGCGCGCTCAAGTCCAGCCACAACTTCTTCGTGTGGTGCCAGCTGCGGGCTGCGGAACAGTTCAAGGCATCCGCGGACTACGTGCGCTCCAAAAACATCACGCTGAAAGGAGACATCCCCATCCTGATGAACGAAGACAGCGCAGACTGCTGGGCATGGCCAGAGTTCTTCAACCAAGAGCTGCGCGCAGGCTCCCCGCCAGACGGAGAAAATCCGCTCGGGCAGAACTGGGGCTTCCCCACCTACAGCTGGGACAGGATTGCCGCAGACCAGTACACTTGGTGGAAGAACCGCGTAAAGTGCGCAGCAAACTACTATGATGCCTTCCGCATTGACCACGTGCTCGGCTTTTTCAGAATCTGGGCGGTCAGCTCGCGGGAAAGCACGGCATTCCTCGGCCACACCATGCCCTACGCAAGCTTTACGCGCGGAGACCTGGAGGCAATCGGCTTTGACGAGGGCAGGATCCACTGGCTTTCAGAGCCCCACATTCCCACCAAGTTAATAGAAGATATTACGTGGAATCACGATGAAGCCACCGCCATGCTCGGCAAAGTCTGCGAGCGCGTCGGCAACGAGGAGCTGTGGAACTTCAAGAAAGCCGTCCGCGCTGACGGAGACATCTACGCAGCGCATTTTTCCGACGACGAGCGGAAGGACAACGCCGTAAAGCAGGCGCTCGCCCTTGCCTGGCGCGACCGCACCCTCATCGAGATGGAAAAAGGCACGTTCATCCCCGTCTACAGCCACGGCAACTCCACGGCATGGAAGAGCCTCAGCTGGGAAGAACAGCAGAAGCTCGAAAAGCTCTTTGATGAGACCAAACAGAAGGAAAACGAGCTCTGGCGCAAGCAGGCGCTCGACGTGCTCACCCCCATCTGCACGGCGACAGGCATGACGGCATGTGCGGAAGATCTGGGCGTGAACCTCGCCTGTATGCCCGAAGTGCTTTCAAAGCTTTCCATACTCTCGCTCAAGGTCATACGGTGGAACAGGGAATGGGAAAAAGGCGGCCAGCCCTACGTGCCCTTCGAGGACTTCCCCGAACTCAGCGTTTCCACCACCTCCGTGCACGACAGCTCCACGCTCCGCCAGTGGTGGAACACGGAAAAGCAGTCTGTGGAGGCGTACCTTGCCATGTGCGGCGGCGCAGAGGCACCGGAAAAGGATGCGGCTTTCTCCGCAGACATCGCTGCATTCTGCCTGAAAACGGCGGCGCGTACAAAGAGCGCGTGGCTCATCAATCCGTTGCAGGATTATCTCTTCCTTGAGCAGAGCTACTACCTTGAAAACCCCGACGAGGAGCGCATAAACGTGCCCGGAAGCGTGAACAGCTTCAACTGGACCTACCGCATCCCCGTCTCTGTCGAGGATTTGCTGAAAAACAAAGCATTACAAGAAAAAATAAAGACAATCACCGCCATACATGACGGCGAAACACACTAAACGGAGGTATTGAGATGGACATATCTTACAATGAGTTCCATATCAATCGGGAAGTCAGGGATGCCTGCCGCTTTGACCAGTCACTTTACTCATCAAGCGGCAACGTTATCTTTGCAAACTTCAAGGCAGTGCAGACGTTCCAGACAAAGCTCAATGCGCTTTTCGACGAGCGCGGCCAGAGCGAGCACAAGGTTTCCGCAGGCAGCCTCAACGCGATGGGGCTCATTGACGAAATCTTCCATTACGTCTGTATGCTCTACCGCCGCGACAAGGCTCCTGACGCATTCAAAAACCTGCTGGCGGATCTGGACACCTATTTTGGCAAGGACAAGATAGATGAACTGCTTTTGCAATTTATGGAAGAATTCCCGCCGACGGAAGTGTATCAGGGAAAGATTTCCAAAGAGGCTTTCCTTGCAAAGCTCTGCTTCGACGAGGGCACAAAGAAGGAGCGCTCAAACCGCGAGCAGGTGCTTGAAGAACTTGTCCTGCTCCACCTCGCAAACGAGAACCCTGCGTTCCACCCCTTCCAGCTCCTCTTTGACGACACGAAGCTCTCGGTAAACCCCAACTACATCAAGACCTGGAACCAGATAAAGGCGTATTTCCAGACGCTGCCCATATTCGGCCCCAAGAACCACGACCTCATCACCATGCTCAAAGAGCCGGTCATCGCAGCCCCCACCTCCCTCAAGGGGCAGCTTGACTACATCCGCAAGTACTGGGCAGACCTGCTCGGCGACTGGCTCCGCCGCCTGCTTGAAGGCATAGACACGCTGAGCGAAGAGGAAAAGGCGGCATGGCACCCGACGACGGGCGGAGACGTGGAGCTTTCCCCGTATTCCTACGAAAACCTCATGCGCGAATACGAGCGATTCAGCCCTGACCGCGACTGGATGCCCAAAGTGGTGCTGATGGCAAAGACTGTGCTCGTCTGGCTCTACCAGCTGAGCAAGAAATACAACCGCGAAATCACCCGCCTTGACCAGATTCCCGATGAAGAGCTTGACCTGCTCCGCAACGAGGGCTTTACCGGCTTGTGGCTCATCGGCCTGTGGGAGCGCAGCTATGCCTCCAAGCGCATCAAGCAGATAAACGGCAACCCCGAGGCAGCCGCAAGCGCATACAGCCTTCTTGACTACGAGATTGCCTGGAACCTCGGCGGCTGGGACGCGCTTGACAACCTGCGCCGCCGCTGCTGGCAGAGGGGCATCAGGCTCGCGAGCGACATGGTGCCAAACCACACCGGCATGGACGGCAAGTGGGTCATAGAGCACCCAGACTACTTTGTCCACCGCAAGGACTGCCCCTTCCCCCAGTACTCCTTCAACAGCGAGAACCTGAGCCAGGACGGGCGGGTGACAATACAGCTTGAAGACCACTATTACTCCAAGACTGACTGCGCCGTGTGCTTCAAGCGCATAGACAACCAGACGGGAGACGTCACCTACATCTACCACGGCAACGACGGCACGGGCATGCCCTGGAACGATACCGCCCAGATAGACTTCCTGAACCCCACCGCACGGGAAGCGGTCATCCAGCAGATCATGAAGGTAGCTGCGAACTTCCCGATTATCCGCTTTGATGCCGCCATGGTGCTTGCAAAGAAGCACATCCGCCGACTGTGGTACCCGGAGCCGGGGCACGGAGGAGACATAGCCACCAGAAGCCAGTACGCGCTCACGACAGAGCAGTTTGAAGCTGCCATCCCCAATGAATTCTGGCGCGAGGTGGTGGACCGCTGCGCAAAGGATATGCCGGACACCCTGCTCCTTGCGGAAGCATTCTGGATGATGGAAGGCTACTTCACGCGCACACTCGGTATGCACCGCGTATACAACTCGGCATTTATGAATATGCTCAAGAAAGAAGAGAACCAGAAGTACCGCGACACCGTGAAGAACACAATAAAGTTCGACCCGCAGGTGCTCAAGCGCTTTGTGAACTTCATGAACAACCCCGACGAGGAAACCGCCGTCGCGCAGTTCGGCAAGGGAGACAAATACTTCGGCGTCTGCACGCTCATGGTGACGATGCCCGGTCTGCCCATGTTCGGTCACGGTCAAATAGAAGGCTTTGAGGAAAAGTACGGCATGGAGTATACCCGCGCCTACCGCGACGAGCAGCCTGACGGCTATCTTGTTGACCGCCACTGGCACGACATCTTCCCGCTCATGCACAAGCGCTACCTCTTTGCGGGCGTGGAAAACTTCCTCTTCTACGACGTGTGGGAAAACGGTGTGGTGAACGAAAACATCTTTGCCTACTCCAACAGCGTGGGCGGAGAAAGCACGATTGTCTTCTATAATAATAAGTACGACAGGGCTTCCGGCTGGATAAAGCAGTCCTGCGAATACGCCGTCAAGACTGGCTCAGGCGAAAACGACAAGCAGCTTGTCTCGCGGAG
>CAKZZK010000157.1 GCA_937885235.1 uncultured Treponema sp. | reverse complement strand
TATACGACAAAGTCGCTTTCGAATTCTTGCGACAAATTCCCTTACGAATAATATTCCGGCAGCAAAAATCAGCATACGGTCTGCATTATCCTGACGGCAAACGCTGTGGCGGGGGCGCGGGAGATGTACCTGAACGAGGGCTTTGCGGATTACCTGTCCAAGCCTATTGAGAGCGCAAAGCTTGAAGAGCTTCTCACAAAGTACCTGCCGCCATCGCTTGTGCTGCATCGCGGCGATGCGGGCTTTGAAGAAAACGGCAGCTGGAACGGCAGGGAGCGGCGGCTCCATTCCTGCGGAGCGGCGGGCGAGCTGTTTACGGATGTATTTGATTTAAATATAGAGCAGGCGCTGAAAAACTGCGGCGGAAAGGACGTGTTCAAGGAAGCGGTGAAGAATTTTGTCGAAGCCATCGAAGAGAAGTCCGCCGCGATTGAAAGCTATGCAGCGGAAGGGGACTGGAAGAACTACACGGTGCTTGTCCACGCATTGAAGTCAAGCGCGCGCCTTATCGGTGCGGAGGCTTTATCCGAAGAGGCGGCAAAGCTGGAAGAGCTGGGCGGCAGGGAAGCTGCGGACGAGATAAGGGCGCTGAGCCCCGCGCTGCTTGCCCGCTACAGGGCATATTTGCCCAGGCTTGCCGTCCTTGCGGGAAATCCCGCCGCTTTTGCGCCTGCGGACAAAGAGAAGTCCCTGATTTCCGAGGAGCGATTGCGCGAGGCTCTTGAAGCGATGAAGGAGGCGGTGAGCGCCTTTGATTTTGATATGGCAGATGCCATCATCGCGGAGCTTGACGGCTATGCAATGGGCGCGGACTTTGCCGCAAAGTACGCAGAACTGCGCAGTGCCGTGCAGGCGGTGGATGCCGCGCGGGTGCTTGCCCTGCTGTAAGCTAGTCGCTATACTGTGCGCATGAGGATATGTATGCGCTTTGCGCCTGTGCTTGCGGCAGCCTTTGCGCTTGCGGCGTGTTCTGGGCGAGCTGCCCGAAAGGAGAACGTTATGGAAGAAAAAGAAATTGTGGAAGCAGAACCCATCTTGAAGGATGCCGTCAGTGCGGAAAACGCCTTTAGCAGGGAAATCATCGTGGGGGCGGAAGTGGGGTCCTATGAGTACAACGACGGGCGCTATATGGATTTGCTGTACAAGCACTTCAACGCCGTGACGCTTGGCAATGAGCTAAAACTGGACTGCATGACAGGCTACCACGATGGCAACCGCACGCCTCTGGGCTTGGAAACGGTGCTGTTCAAGGGAAGGGAGATTGTGGTGCCGCGCCTTGACCACAGCCGCGCGGACAGGATTCTTGACGGCATAGCCGCCCGGAATGCTTCTCATCCTGAGCAAAAGCTTAAGGTGCGGGGGCATGTCTTTGTCTGGCACTCTCAGGCGCCGGAATGGTTTTTCCATGAGGACTACAATGCGTCTAAGCCCTACGCGGGCAAGGACGAGATGAACGTCCGCCTCGAATGGTACATAAAGACCATGCTCTCTTACTACACTGACCCTGCGACGGAGACAGGCAGGAAATACGCTTCCCTCTTTTACGGCTGGGATGTGGTGAACGAAGCTGTCAGCGATGCCACTGGCAGCTACCGCACGGACACTGAGGCAGGCAGCGACAAGCTGAGCGACCCGACCCACGGCACAAAGTCTAGCTGGTGGCACGTGTATAAAAGCAACGAGTTCATCATAAACGCGTTCCGCTACGCCAATGCCTATGCTCCTGCCTCTCTGGAACTGTACTACAACGACTATAATGAGTGCGACCCAAAGAAGCGGGCGGGGATTGTAGAGCTGCTCAAAGCCGTCAAGGATGCGGAAGGCACCCGCATCAGTGCAATGGGAATGCAGGGGCATTATGATATGGACTATCCCTCTGTTTCCCTCGTGAAGGATGCGGCGCGGGCGTACTGCGCCATCGTTGGCTCTGTCATGCTTACTGAGGTGGATTTGAAGGCAAGCAAGGGCTTTAACGGCACCGTTATGGAGGGGGAATACAAACGGCAGGCTGTCCGCTACAAGGCTCTCTACGACAGTCTGCTTGAACTGGACAAGGAGGACGGCGTCACTGTTTCCGGCATCAACTTCTGGGGCATTACCGACCCCTATTCATGGCTCCAGACCTTCTCCGGCGTGGGCGGCGGCGCTGACGGCACGAAGCGCCAGTGCCCCCTGCTCTTCGACGGCGACTACCGTGCAAAGCCCGCGTTTTATTCGTTTATTAAATAAAATAGCAAGACAAAAACAATGAAAGAAGGGCAGAAGGAAGATGAATGTCTTGAAAAAGTTCTAAAACTTTATGATACAGGAATCCCTGCCAACATACTTGACTAATCTCCCGCAATGGTATATAAGATAAATATGAAACAGACCCTGCTATTGCTATATCTTGCTTTTTCTCATGTAAGCCGGAAATAGGTGCTGGGTGTTTTGTATATACACGTGAACTAGCAGACCTGTTGCTTCGGCGGCAGGTCTTTTTATTTTTAAAGGAGTTTTTTATGTCAGTTATGAATCCGCATGGAAAGTACGCCCCTATTGCAGACATCCCGCTCGCCAGCCGGGACTGGCCCGCGCGCAAGATTACAAAGGCGCCCATCTGGTGTTCCGTCGATTTGCGGGACGGCAACCAGGCGCTCGTTGACCCCATGGGCATTGAAACCAAGCTCGCCTTTTTTGACCTGCTTGTGAAGATTGGATTCAAGGAAGTGGAGGTGGGTTTCCCTGCCGCGAGCGATACTGAATATGAATTTATCCGCAGATTAATAGAAGAAAAACGCATCCCCGATGACGTGACGATTCAGGTTCTGTGCCAGGCGCGCGAAAAGCTTGTCAAAAAGACCATGGAATGTCTCAAGGGGGCTCCCAAGGCGATTTTTCACATCTACAACTCTACATCCCCCGCTCAGCGCAAGTACACCTTTGGCAAAAGCAAAGAGGAAATCAAGCAGCTCGCTGTGGACGGCGTAAAGTGCATCAAATCCTGCCTTTCTGATGAAGATAAAAAGCGGATCCGCTTGGAATATTCTCCCGAAAGCTTTTCTATGACGGAAATTGACTTTGCCGTGGAAATCTGCGAGGCGGTAAAGGCAGAATGGGGCTGTTCGCCGGATAATAAGATTATCCTGAACCTGCCCACCACGGTGGAATGCGCTACGCCCAATGTCTATGCTGACCAGATTGAGTATTTCGCCAAGCACATAAGCAATCGGGAAAGCGTGATCATCAGCACGCACTGCCACAATGACCGCGGCGAGGGAGTTGCGAGCTGTGAGATGGGCTTGCTTGCGGGCGCGGACCGCGTAGAAGGCTGCATATTCGGCAATGGCGAGCGCACGGGCAATCTTGACGTGGTCAATGTCGCGCTGAATATGTTCTCTCAGGGCATAGACCCAGAGCTGGATTTTCGAAATATTGAGGAAATAGCTCGGCAGTACAAATCCTTTACAGGCATGGAGATAAGCCCTCGTACCCCTTATGTGGGAGACCTCGTCTTTACCGCATTCAGCGGCAGCCATCAGGACGCTATCCGCAAAGGCATGGCTGCCCGCGCTTCAATGGACAAGGACGCGCTCTGGGACGTCCCCTACCTGCTCATTGATCCGCATGATATTGGCAGGCAGTACGAGGGCATCATCCGCATCAACAGCCAGTCCGGCAAGGGCGGTGCGGCATTTATCTTGGAGCAGGACTACGGAATTTCCCTGCCAAAGGCAATGCATCCCGCCGTTGGAGATGCGGTGAAGGCTGCGGCTGACAGGGCTCAGCGCGAGCTTAAACCGGCAGAAATCTATGACATCTTTGTAAGGCAGTGGCTTGAGGCAAAGGGGAGCTTGGAGATTGTAGACCTTGCGGAAACCCACCTCGAGGGAGCAAAGACTTCCCAGTCAGAGGAAACCGCTCTTTGCCGCGCCATCGTCCTGTGGAATGGAGAGCGCTATGCGATAGGCGACAAGGGCAACGGTCCGCTCGATGCCTTTACAAATGCCCTCCGTCAGACCCCTGCGCCGCGCTTTAACATCACAGCCTTCCATGAGCACAGCATAGGCACGGGCAATGACACATCAGCCATCGCTTATGTGCAGATTACCTGCGAAGATGGCAGGCAGTGCTGGGGCGCGGGCAAGTCAACCAACATCGGGCGAGCCGGTGTGGACGCCGTTGTGAGCGCGCTTAATCAGCTTGCTTGATTGGCTTGCTATTATTTTATAGAGGAAAACCCCTGCCTACACGACGTGCAGGCAGGGGCAAAAGGAGAGGAGGATGCGAAAAGACACATACACATCAGGTGTGCGTGATGTATATGTTCAAAGTCGCAGACTTTTGAAAAACTCGTTTTTACTGAGCTTTTCAAGATGTCCAATCACTATTATTAACCACGCTCCTCGCCCGAGGTTACATATTTTTGCAAATTTTATCCCAGAGCAACATCGAGCACCATCATGAGCGCGAAGCCCACGGTAAAACCTATGGTGCAGACATCTGTTTTTTCTTCCCTCGTCGCCTCAGGAAGCAGTTCTTCTACCACGACATAGATCATGGCGCCCGCCGCAAATGCAAGTATATATGGAAGAAAACCTGCCACGATGCCCGTAAGCGCGATGGTTGCAAGCCCTGCGAGCGGTTCAACTATGCCTGAAAGCATGCCGAAGAGGAAAGCCTTTGGCTTGCTGTTGCCTTCTGCACGAAGCGGAATGGAAATGATTGCTCCCTCTGGAAAATTCTGGATTGCAATGCCTATGGAAAGCGCGAACGCTGCCCCCGCGGTAACGCTTATGTTTCCTGTATTTCTGAGGAGTCCTGCAAGAACCACGCCCACCGCCATTCCTTCTGGAATATTGTGCAGGGTGACCGCAAAGACCAGCATTGCGGTGCGGGAAAGCTTTGTGTGCGGACCTTCCGGCACTTTTGCAAGGGCGTGAAGATGCGGAGTGATTTTATCCAGTACGAGCAGGAATCCCGTGCCAAGCAGCAGCCCCGTCAGTGCGGGAACAAAGGCGAGCTTTCCAAGAGAGGATGCCATCTCCATGCTGGGAACGAGCAGCGACCAGACAGCCGCCGCTACCATGACGCCTGCCGCAAAGCCTGTCATTGCCCGTTCCAGACCGTCGTTCATTTTTCGGTTCATGAAAAAAACTGTTGCCGAACCAAGCGTTGTTCCAAAAAATGGAATTAACAGTCCTGTTAATATTGTTGCCATAGCATTCAGTAATCTTAATTTTATAAAAAAAGGGATTCCTTTTGGGAATCCCTTCTATGCGGAGAACCTGACTTGAACAGGCACACCTCTCGGCACCAGCACCTCAAGCTGGCGTGTCTACCAATTCCACCATCCCCGCAACTCAACGATGAACATACTATACGATATTGCAAAACTTCTGTCAAGGACTTTTCCTGATATTTGTCAGCATTCTGTTGGAATCCCTGAAAAATAAAAAGATTGAAAAAACACTGTCCTGCCTCGGTACGCAGCTTGCTGTAAAAGGGGGCTGTCAGCTGACGAAGTAGAAATAGTCGTCCATCCTGTATATCATATTTTCTTCCATTAATTTATTGGCAGCTGCAACGACGCGCTCTTCGTCAATGCCTTCTTCCTTCATAATCTGGTAGACGCTCGCTTTTTGGTGCTGGGTGAGCTGGCGCAACACGGCGCCCCGCGCTTCTCGGAACGAGCCTTTGAATTTGCTCTGCTTGCTGTACGCCTTGCCTTGCTGTGTGATGTGCTTTACGCTCTTCTTGAGTTCCGCGCCGTAATCCATGAGCGCGTAATACCATTCGCGGGGATTGTCCCTGTCAAGGGTTTGGGCAATGAGGGGAAGCAGTTCGTCGTCGGCTGTTTTCTGTTCTGCGGGGACTCCGCGGCTCGTAAAGAAATAATAGATAAACACGGAACGAATGTTTGTTTCGATAAACACTTCGGGGCTGTTGTAGGCAAAAGTTGCCACAGCTCCCGCCGTATATGGTCCCACGCCCGGCAGGGCATCAAGCCTCTCCTTGTCTTTTGGAAAAGTTCCTCCGTATTGGGCGCACACTGCGGCGCACGCCTGCTGCAGGTATTTTGCACGCCGGTTATAGCCAAGCCCGTTCCATGCGGAAAGCACGTCGGCAAGCGGGGCTTTGGCAAGCGTCTCCGCATCGGGAAAGCGGCGGAGCCACTCGTCGTATTTTTCTGCCACACGTCCGGTCTGCGTCTGCTGCAGCATTATCTCGGACACAAGGATGGCATAGGGGTCCCGTGTCTGCCTCCATGCAAACATACGTCCCTGAGCGGCATAGAAGTCCTTTATCTGCTTTTGAAAGGCGGCAATTTCCGCAGGAGCAAGCTTCATGGCTGTACTGTGACACGTTTCCTCGATTTTGTCCAGATGGCATTGCTCCGTGAACTTTGACGGCAGTATCGGCAGAATTGGTCGCCTTATCCTTTTCAAGGAATGTCTTAAAAATAATATTGTGCCCTTCATCATCACTGAGGAACTGAAATTGTTCTACTATCGAGGGATAAAAGAGTGGGAAAACGAACGCGGATTTTTGCGAGACACCTGTCTTGCGGCGCAGGATGCGACACTTGAACTGTGGGAAGCCTCTCCCCGTTCAGCCCTCTAGTAGCCCAATTCTTCATCCACAAGGATGATTTCATAGTCGCAGCCATAAGGCTTTGTCCAGAGCACGGCGAGTCCGCGGCAGATTCTGTCTGGACTGCTGCAGTTGTAGCATTTGTCTGCTTTTACGGCGCAGGGTGTCTTGAGTTTTAGCCTCTGGGCATTTTTGGGGGCGGCAATGTTTCGGGCGCGGAAAAGCGCGGAATCGTAATCGGGGGCGATTTTGTTCCTGCCGACGATGAGGTATACTTTTTTGTGGCCGTAGAAAATCTCAGAAACGCGGTTGCATCTGCCGTCTATGTTGATGATTTCGCCGCTCATGGCGAGTCCGTTTACGCTTGAAATATAGCATTCCGCACAGGACGCTTCATGAATGATGTCTGCGGCAGTTTTTCCTTCGGGAATGGGATAGTTATGCCAGAAAACCTTGTTGTGCTTTCCAAGGCGTTCATACAGCTGCATTTCCTTGACCGTGACTGACCCGCCAAATCCTACCGACGAGCCGTCAATCTGCCCGTCAAGATAATCAGCTGCTTTTTCCTTGTTTTCAAAAAGGGAAACGGTATAGCCTAGTTTTTTCAGCGTCGTTTTAACATCGCTTAGCTTTATATTGCTTTCCATACTGAATTCCAGTATGCAGCTTTGTGCAGCTTTTGTCTATAGGTTCGCCGCCATGTGACACGTAACTACTTTCGGCATTTCTAATGAATTTATTGTAAAAACCTTCAAAACCGTGCTATACTTTCATCATGGTACAGGAGAATTTCAAGAACGAAGAGGAATTCGCCGCTCAGAAATATGATTACGGCAAGCGGGCGGAATATCAGGTGGCGCGCTTGGAGACGACCTACCTCAAACAGGGCGACAACTGGAAGGAAGCGTTGAGTCGAATACCGCTCTGGAAAACTGAGCGATATTCCTGAAAGATGCGGATGTTCCCCAACAAAGCGGATACAATACAGAAGCTCACGAACAAGAAAGCAGGGGGAAGTGCCCTGCCCTGTTCTTACTC
>CAKZZK010000156.1 GCA_937885235.1 uncultured Treponema sp. | reverse complement strand
AAAGCATGTATTTAAATTACAAATTAGAATATATAACAGTCATGTTGAAAAAATAAACACTGTTATATAGTAACCATTCAGGTCGTTTGGGGCTGTCAAGCCCCATTCCCTAGAAATAGCGGGGTTTTGCGTCCTTTTGGCTGACTTTTGGCAAGGCGTAAAGCCTCATTGTGTAAGCCACATCATCCATCAGCCTTTCCCATCCACTCCAAAAAATCCCTCTCCCATTTTTCCTTTCAACTTTTGGTCGTCCGATCATCCATCTCCTTAATCCACCGCATTTTCCGCAATTGTCTCACACAGATCAAGAGTACCCAACCCTCTTAGAATTAGCCTGTAATTTGGTAAGATCTCAGGCTCATGGTATTTTGTCGGCCGATCAAGTGAAAAAACGTCTAAACAGCACGATATCTGCGAAATTTTGAACGCTTACGGTCAAATGCAGCACCATACGATGTCGCGCCATGCTGTTTTATGTCGCCTAGCATCGTTTTTTTGATCGGTTCTGGCTTATTATGCATCCCCCTTAAGGAAAGATTTAACCATCAGGTGGGTAAAATTCTTGCTTTTCTCTCTAATTATTGTATTATCTCTATTAAGGGCATTTAACGCCTATCCATTCTGAATTTGACCAAGTCGAGTAGATTTTATGCCTTCTGCAGCGAACATTTTAAGAAACGCCAGTAGCGAGTATTCCGTACAGAAAATGCGGGATTCCCTGGATGTTCTCTGCAGTTATTTCAAATTGCATCCAAACTCAGTTCCGCCAGAGATACTTGATAAGTTGTTTTATCTGTTTGAAGGCTTGGATGGGCTTTTTGACAAATTGCTGACTGATTCCTCGAATAGTGGTACACCGCCGAGCCAAGATCCCAATAGATCTAAGAAAAAGCGGAAAAAGGGCAAGAAGAAAGTTGGGGGGCAACCCGGTCATAAGGGGCATAACCTTGATCATGTTTCTAATCCCGATGAAATAGTTGATATTCCCATTGATCAAGCCGATCTTCCGCCCGATAAAAAATGCCGCAAAACAGACGAATATGTTGCCCGCCAAGTCTATGATATTCGCATAGAACGGCATATAATCGAGTATCGAGCCGAGGTATGGGTAGATGAAGATGGGAAGCGGTATACGGCTCGCTTTCCAGATGATGTGAAGTCATTTGCACAATACGGGAACAATTTAAAGACTCTGGTTCTTGATCTTTTTGTTTGGCAAATGCTTCCATTTGAAAGAACAAGGCAGTTTTTCTACAACGCATTTGGAATTCCGATTAGCACAGCCGTTATACAAAATTTTAATAAAACTGTATACGATTTCTTACTGAAGACTTTTCAACCTTGGGCAAAAGCGCATATTTTAGAGTCGGCAGTTGCATATTTTGATGAGACATTTATAAATGTTAATGGCGAAAATGCGTATTTAATGACGGCTTGTACTGATAAAATCATACTTTTAGAGGCATTTCCTGATCGTTCAAAAAAATCTATAATGGAGATGGGAATATTACCTTATTATAAAGGAATTGCAGTAACAGATTGTTATGCGGCATACCTAAGTTTAATAGAATGTATTCATGTATTATGTGGAGTTCATTTATTAAGAGATTTAAAGGCTGTTGAAGAAAAAGAAGGAATGAATTGGGCTAAACTGATTAGGAAATTCTTTTTAAGATTAAAAGGTAAAGTTGAAGATGCTGGTGGTTGTTTGGATGAAGAACAATTAACAAAAGAAATTAAGTATTTAGAAAGATTAATTAAAAAAGGTTATGAAGAAATTGAAGATAAAAAAGAAGAACGAACTATAAAAAATCATTGTGTAGCAATTTCTACTAAAGGATCTGCACTTCTAAATAGATTAGTAAAAAGATTAGAGAATTATATTGCATTTGCTGTTATTAAAGATGCACCTTTCGATAATACTGTAGCAGAACGTGCATTTCGCATGTTTAAAGTATGGTTAAAAATATCTGGTTGCTTTAAATCATTAGAAAATGCAAATATAATTGCTTTACTTAGAAGCTATATTTCAACATGCCAAATTCAAGGAATACAAGTACACGATGCTATAAAGTTAGTTCTTAATCATAAACTTCCTGATTTCATGCATGATCAAGTTATAGTTAAAAACAATGATCAAAAAAATAATAATGAAGATGTTGCCGATTTAAACTCTGAAAATAATAATAGCGATAATTCACTAGAACAATCAGCTTGTAATATCAATGATAATAATGTTACCGAATTAAGTATTAAAAACATTGATAATGTAAGTGCTAGTGAATTAAATATTCAAAGCATCAATAATAATATTTCTGAATCAAATATTCAAACCGAAAATAATGAACATGAAAATAATGCATCTCTTTTAAATAAAATTAAAAATGGCGCTAAAGCAGTTGCAAATAAAGTTACAAATTTTTTTACATAAGGATACGTTCACATACATAACAAAATTCAACTTTTGTATAAAATATAAAAATTTTCCACGCTGAATACCATTATTTCGGCTAAAAACCTATAAAAATAGGGGTCTATATTTTTGTCTGAAAAAATATAGACCATTTTTATGCTAAAAATTTCGTTCGACCTGAATGGTTACGATTTTTGTATGTCTTTCCTGAGAATGCATCTGCATTTGATTCCGCAGTCTTCATGAAACAGCATCCTGAAATGGAAGGAAGGGTCTGGAAGACAACATCCTTTAAGGATGCAAAGGGAGAAAATTTCATTTTTCTGAATACAACAGGCAACTACACATCACGTCCTTCGAATGATGAGGAGATCTGCACAAACAGTGACATCTTTGCCTATGGCTATCGCAGTGGTGGGGATGCAGAGCCCGTACTTCTTTGGAAAATGCACGATTTCATTCACGACTGCTTCACAAGTGCGACGTGTGAATTTTCAAGTGACAGCCCTGTGATTACAGACCTTGATAAAAATGGCATTCAGGAAGTTTGGATGACAGTTTATATCGGATGCAGAGGAGATGTAGGTCCTGTTGGAATGAAGATACTGATGTACGAAAATGGAAAGAAATATGCCTTACGGGGCGAGACATTTGTCCATGTGGATGATATGGATCTGGGAGGAACCTACAAGGCGGATCCTGAATTTACAAAGGCACCCGCTGTGTTTTTGCAATTTGCAGACAGACTCTGGCAGAAAAATAAGAATCAGTGAGATCTGTGCAGGTACATATGGCAATATACCATGAAACAATTCGGAGAAGCTGTATCAAAATTGACCAAAAAAGTAGAATCCCACACCCTACGTTAAATTCATAGTTGGGTTTATTGATCTATAATACCATCAAAGAAATATTGTATCTATACGATTTATATAAATAAAACAATACTTCGATCTGTATTTAGATTTAATACTCTGCAGTGTATTTATGGTGATTGTGTAGGAGTACCATTTCTGCGGTTGATCTTTCGTTCATTTATTATCCCCATTAGGGACTGAACTACTCCTACCTTAGCATCAGCTTTTGATATTATTACATCTCCTGTATATTTATCCGACGCTACAATATCCAAACCTGTGTATCTGGATATATCATTTAGCCAACGTCGAGCATTTTTCTCGCAGCTTTTAGAACGGTAGTCAACATTTTGCTCTACATACTCTTCGTTGTTCTTGACTAAATGATAGACAAGTTTGGCAATAAAATGAGCTATGGCGAATATACTCTTTTTAGCTTTTAATCTAATCACCAGGGACTGGTATTTACCATAGAACGTTGTATTTTTTGCATGTGCTGCAGACTGAGCAACTTCACACAGTATTCTACGTAAAAACGCATTCCCTTTTCGGCATCTACCACTTTTACGTTTTCCCGCAGATTCGTTATTACCGGGGCAGACACCTAACCATGAAGCAAATTTGTGACAGTTAGAAAATGCTTCAACAAATTCTGCGCCACCAACTTCTACTATAAATTGAAGGGCAGTTATTTCTCCCCAACCAGGCATATCTGTGAGAATATTGAATATTCTCTTATCACTTTCATCTTCTAAAACTTTTTCTTTCAGAAATCCTATATGTGCTTTGATCTTGTTTTCTGTTTCTATTATTTGTTCGTGAATTGATTTAAGCACAAAAGTCATTTCTGGGGTTAAAGTTCCTGATAGAGCAGCAACGATATCCTCTTTGGAAGATTTTAGCCTGTTGAGTTGTAGTTGTTCTACAACATCTTCTGGTTTCACTCCGGTTAAAATAAGAGCTTTTGCCTTTCGTGCATTTTCTCCAAATGCATCAGAGAAAACTACATTGAATCTGAATCCAGCAAGATTAAAATTCTTTGATTCACGATTCTTCAGCGACTGAAGTAATTGTGTCAGCTTCACTAAGTCGCGTGACACTGCTCTAAGATTACGGTATTTTAAGTTAGGAATATATGATGGAGTATATCCTCCCATTATTCCTACCTGAGCTAACCAGGATGCATCACTTTCATCTGTCTTCTTACCTTGCATACCTTTTACATGTCGAGGATTTACAACAGCTATTTTAAATTCAGCTTTGTTATCCAAAACAGGTTCTTCTAGAATGTCATATACTGATTGATAGTAGCAACCAGTACTTTCCATCAGAATGAGCTCAGGATTTCTCTCTAACACCCAATCATGCAAAGCATCTAGATCACCTTCAAATGATCTAAATTCCCTGCATTCATCAAAAATGGAAGAACCACGAAGATCCCTTAAATGACACACAAGGATTTTTTGATGGACATCAATGCCAATACAAGATGTACATTTTTGCCCTTGCTGAAATGGTAACACAGTTACCCCCCTAAATATAAACACAATTTTAGAAGAGGGACTGCCGGATGAATCCGTGAAATAACTTACAAAGAACCGAAATTCCTTGCAGCCCATTTTACCATACGTGCTAAAAGCTACATGGCGGGGTACGAACGTGACTCATCAGAACAAGTTTATAACGGGCTTGGTGTCCCAAAAAGTTGTACGTCCTCGCACGGCAGTCTCAAATAAGGCATTGTGTTTCATTTTGCGGGGTGAGGCAAGCCCCCAGCGCACCTCATGGGGAGTTTATATGAAAGAGCTGACCTGATATGTGAATGTCCTTTTATAGAGATATGCAACAAAAGCGTATGCAAGAGAGGATTCTGCTATAGTTCTTTTGTGTATAAAATAGTCATCTCTGTTCTATAGTTTCCTGCAACGAAAGCGGAGAGATAGTGCTAAAGAAGAAAACGTTCAAGACCTACGGGAAAGATTGACATGAATTGGCCAACTGAACCAAAACTGCAAATCTTGATCTGGTGATCATGGAGAGTACTGGAATGTATTGGCATACTCCATATCAGGTACTGGAAAAAGTTGGCATCAGAGCGGCAGTCTGACTCTGTATGAGCGTGCTTGTATCACCCTGATCACCATTAGGGAGCATATTCAATCTCTTGAAAGAAAAATCGAGAATTTGAGAAGCTATCTCAATAGAGAAGGTTGAGTAACTCCAACCAGAAGCACTTCGTTTCTTGTAGGCAATGCAAGGAATAAACCTAGATTCAGCAGTCCAACTTCTGGTAGAACGCGGTTTTGATGATATGACTTTGCTTGGAAATGCTGAATGTTTCGTATCCTGGATCGGCGTATGTCCTGGAAATAACGAATCGGCAGGAAAATGAAGACATGGTCATGTCAGAAAAGGAACGTATGACCTACGGAGAATTGTGAATGTGCATCGGCAGGGGTCAAGACAAAAGGAACGACGTTCCAATAAAAATTTCGAGACGTATCCGAAAGAATTATAAAAGGCTATAAAACCGGGATCCGGAATGTACGCGAACAGAATGTGTCATTCAATAGGACGTTCATTCAAGATTCGACAAAGTCCTAGAGCGTGTTGGTTCGATACGAATTTGTCACCATACGGTCAGGGACACGTACCCTATAGAGTCACCTCCCCTCTACCTTCATAGACGTACCGTTGCCTCGGAGGTACAGGTTTGCGAAGGGTGTTCGACTTCGGCCGACTTTCATGATACGTTCACAAGAAATGTACTACCATATGATACCATATGGCATATGCTTCAACACGCCTTAAAACGAGTAGGGCGTTTCTCCATACACCTGAAGGTGTTTGGAGAACGCACAGGGAGAATGTATGCAATTTAACGACGTGATTCACGCTTTTGGAGAAAAAATCGGCATTGGGTCTCTTGCATTTGATACGGACGGCAGTGTCGGCCTGCTTTTTGACGGCGAACACGAAATCACCTTTACCCCTGATGCGGAGGATCGTTCCGTACTTTTTCATGCGGAAGTGGGATCCGCCTCCTTTTTGGACAGGGATGCCTGCCAGAAACTGCTCTCAGCCTCCCTTCTGGGGGCAGAGACGGGCGGTGCCGCCTTTTCCGTCCACGAGGCCCAGGGCCTCATCATCCTCTGGAAGCGCCATGATGATGGCTTTGAGGATGTAAGTGCCTTTGAAAGAGCCGTCAACGCCTTTCTGGTACAGGTCATTTTCTGGAAGGATGCGCTGAAGAATCCGTCTACTTTAGGGGGAGGCACGGGAACCGAAGTCTCCTTCGGTTTTCAGGGGCTTTCTGTTTGACATGGTTCCCGCGCCTTTTGGTGTTTTTCAGCACATGCGGCATGTCGTGTGCCTTTTCTTAGGTGCTGCAGCATCGTGTTGTTTACGGATCTGACGGTGCTGAAACCGTTCGGCAGGCTCTTGCACGGCCGGAATCACCGCTAGATTGCGATACGCATTGGTTCAAGGAGATTAGGATATGTCAAAAATACAGGCAGACCAGGTTGTACGCCAGGAGCTGTCGGATCGAGGAATTACGGAGTCAACGGGCGTTTTTGGTGAACACAAGGTGCAGATCGGCAAAAATTCGCCCATTAGGTTGGATAAAATTAAATCCGCAAGCATTCCCTTTGCCGGTTTTCGGACCGCGACCAAGATCGCCCGTGGAAAAGAGGGGGTGCAGACGAGCGCCGACAATGTTCTTAAATCACTGGCCAGCCGTTCAGGAACCCTTGATGCAGCCAAGCTGCTTGGGGAGCTGAAAGGACTTGATCGGCAGGTCGCACGTCTCGACAAGCTTGGGCAGCTAAAAGACGCACAGAAAGAGGACGGTTCATGGATGTTTACGGCGGCTGTGCAGAAGCTGTCAAACCGTGAACTTTCAGCCGTGTATCAGTCCTTCACCACTGCGGAGATGGATCTTCTAAAGACAGCCCTTATGCGCGAGGGACAGATCAATCCCGAGGCGCAAGACGCACGCAAGGCGGCAGTTAAGCTTTTTGACCTAGAGGCCCTTGTGCTGAAAGAGATCAGCAACCGTTTTGCAAATGAGCAGATTACGCAAAAGGCAGGCGATCTGCAGTTTGATGGGGTACCTAATCCCGTAGAGGAAGGCGTTGCGAGACCCGCGACCCTCACACAACAGTTCGGAAGTATAGGTTCTGTCTCGTCGCATCATGAAGCGCACGACATAACAGCCGCCAACCTTGTGTCTTTAACGGAAGTCGGTGCCCGTAGTGCCACAATCCGCGAAAAGAGCGCGACCTCCGAACAGGCCAAACTCAAGGCCAGAGGTCTTGATACCGTTACAGTCAAGGAAATAGGTGACACGCTGCGCAAGGCTGACGTCACTATAAATATTAAAACCGAATATCTCATCAATGGTGCCAACAGCATCTTTGCGCATAAAGACGATCCCATGGTCAATATTTACCATCTGCATGACCAGGGTCTAGATCCCAAGGGGCCTGGCTATCTTGACGAACGTACATCAACCGAGAATGTTCTTTTTCCCGAACTGAAGGATCACAAGGTCGATGCCGATGAGCGCCCCATGTACGGTTCACTCAATGTCAGGGGCCGACAGGGCGGACTCTCAAGCGGCAACGGATACGGCAGTTCCGTCATCGTGCTTAAGCCTGAGGCTGCCAAACGTGCGACCTATATCATAAACGACACCTTCTATGCGCCGCGCATTGACGTATCAAAGGAGCGGCGTCAGAATTTCTACAATCTGCTTGACGGGGCAAATGACACAGAGGCGCGGCAGCGCTTTGGCGAAGATATCCCCCAGAGTCTGATTACGGCTCTGAAAGACCCGAATTCCGCAGAACGCAGAGATTTTGAGATGTTTCTTGACCAGGTTGCGGAAATTCCTGAGCCGAATACGCGCAATTTCATGCTGGGCGTGCTGCCTAAAAGCATCAATGCCCACTTTCCGTCTGATGGGACGAAAGAGGGCGATGCAGCCATGGAATCGCGTTATGCGACCTTCAAGGGCTTCCTTACGGAATGCTTTGCTGATCCCAAGGCCACGCGGGACATCATGGCGACCCACGACAACCTTGAATCCCTCGTCACGCAGATGGACTCTGTAGATGGCAACAATCTGGCCCACGCCGCTCTTGAAAATCAAAACCAGCCCAAAGCCGTCCTGTATGGCGCACAGTACATTGAGGCGCAGATTCAGGGGCCGCTCGTTCCAAGCCGTGACATCGCCGAGATCCGGATCAACCTTGAAGATGTGCCCGAAGACGAGCAGAGTGCGGTCAGGGCACAGGCCCTAAAGTTTGAAAAAGACACCGGCATCAAAATCACGATTTTCGAGACGAGTCCTGAAGATATTGATGATAACGAGGATACCCGGACAGACAGGGCTCAGACCGATTTTAATCTGCAGCATCATGACCTTGCTCTGGTTGCGCACCATAAGGAATCATTCCCTGAACAATGCAAGAAGTCGTATCTAAAAGGCTAGCGGCTCTTTCAGGTTTTACATTATATTTTTGAGCCAATTCTTTTGCAATTGAACCGGATGTTATAATAGCAACCGTATTATTTGCTGTAAACAAATTTATCATTCCGACCAAAAAACAAATCCCAATTTCACAAGTTTTTTGATTTTTTATCCATCTTTCAGTTTCTTTTATAACGTAAGTTATTCCGCCGTTGTATCTAACCATTAATAGCAACCCGCCGGCAAGCATAGCCACAACAATTGTATTTGCCATACTTGTTGTACCTTCCCCAATATATGCAAATGCAGTAAAAATATCAAAATTACCATACGAAATTCCGATTATCGTATTCAAAACGGTTCCGAAGAATAGTAAAAACATGACATTTACACCCGATATACCGAATATCAGCAGCAAAATATACGGAATTACTTTCATACAATTATCTATAGAAAGTGCGGAATTTACCGAGATGCCGTTTGAACCCGAAAAACAAGGAAACATGTACAGTAATATACATAATATTGCAGGCACGGTCAAAATTATCCCTGTCACTGTCCCCCTGGGTGAGCATGAGGATATAATGATTTCCGGCATCCTTGTATAAGGAACTTTGGCCCTGATACACTGCTCCAAGTATTGCAGCAACATTCATCAGCTGCTGCATGGAAGAAAAGGAAAACAGGAAAGGACTTTTCTTTTGTT